>CASTFX010000014.1 GCA_949448405.1 uncultured Clostridia bacterium | reverse complement strand
CAAATAGATAAAATAATTACAAAATCAGAAAATTCTAAATATCATATTGAATCTTCTGGATTAGAGTTGTATTCCTCTTTCAGTTTATACACTGCCTTTCTTCCTATTTCTTTATATGTTCCTTGCCAGCCAGAGTGTATATTTCCAATAATATTTTTAACTGGGTCATAAAAGTATAATGCGGTACAATCTGCAAATGATAATGATAATATCTTATCTTTTTTGTTAGTAATTAGTCCATCTACATTTTGGAAATCTTCTGTATAAATCCCAGCTGATTGATTTTTTACTATCTTTATTGTATCTGTATGTGTTTGATGTGGTCTATATATGTTTTTTTCGTCAAGATTTAAAGACTTACATATTTTCTTGTAATCTTCTTTTACTTTAGCTTTTCTATCTTCTATATTTCCATTATGGCCGAAATCTAAAGGTTTTAAAGTATATGCATGTTGTATTTTATCAGAATATTCTAGTAATCTTCTAAATTGCAAGTATTCTATTCCTTCATCATATATTTGTATCACTTCTTTATTTGATAAATTATTTCCGCTTCAAAATGTCGTTTATCTGATAATCTAACACTTTCTCATCTTCATTAAAAATACAATAATCACATTTTTGTTTAAAGAAATTTTCAGTATGCTGATTATTTATTCTTGCTATTGCTATTTCTTTATCTATCCCATCTCTTTTTATAATTCTTTCTATGCAAGTATCCCTTTTTGCAATTACTCCAACAGTTATATTGCAAATCTTATCTAGTCCAGATTCAAATAAAAGTGGTACATCTATTACACTTACATTTTCTTTTTCTGCTTCTTGTACTATTTTAGGAACTACATATTTTTTAGTTAATTCATCTAATTTGTCCTTACTAATTTTATTATTAAATACTATTCTTGATAGTATTTTTCTATCTATTTCTAAATCTTCTTTTAATATACCCTTTCCAAAGATTTCGATTATTTTATTATAGTATTCTTCCCCGTTTCCTGCTTAACTCTTTTGCAACTTTATCAGCATTTACATACTTTGCATTTTTTATTTTACATATTCTTTCTGAAACAGTACTTTTCCCTGCTCCTGAAATCCCTGTAATTCCTATTATTTGCATATGCAAAATCACTCCTTATTTATTCTTTTTTCCTTAGAGCTTTTGAGTATTTCTGCTACTGCCTTTGGTACAAATTTTGTTACATCTTCTTCTGCCATATATATTTCCATTACCATGCTTGAAGAAAGGTATCCTAGATTTCCAGCTCTAAAATAGCAAGTGTCTATTTTGGAATATTCATCATTTATTTCTGCAATAGTTTCTTCATATTGATAATCTGTTCCATTTCTTAAACCTCTAATCAAAATTTCTGCTCCTCTGCTTCTTGCTTCTTTTGAAGTTAATCCATTATATATTATGACTTCTGCATTTTCGATATTCTCTTCTCTTAGTGTTTTCTCTATTGCTTCTTTCATTTGATTTTTATCAAATCTACTTTTCTTTTCTGAGTTTTGACCTATACCTATAATTACTTTATCAAAGCATTTGCTTGTCTTTTTTACTATTGATAAATGACCATTTGTAAATGGATCAAATGAACCTGCATAAAATCCTATCATGACTATTCCTCCTTTATTTTTTCCCAGATTTCTTCTTTTTTTACTTCTGGTATGTAATTATATTCATTGCCAAATTTATTTTTATCAAACTGGCATATTCCTTTGTATTCACAATATTCACATGGTGTTTTTTTATTTTTATAATAAGGTTTTATATCTATTTTTCCACTTAATATTTCTTTTGAAATGTTTTTTATAGTTTTAATTATATACTTTTGTAGTGCTTCAAACTGCTCTTTGCTTGCAACAGAAGATGACTTTTCACTTATTTCTTCATCTTTTCCAAGATACACTGGAACTAAACTTGAGTATCCTTTTTCAAGTGACTTGTCCATCATTTTTATAACTTTTACATCTGCAAGTACTAAACCTTTCATCTTAAAGCGTTTTTTTATTTCTTCTTCTAACTCTTCTTCTGTTTTCTTCTTATCTGCTTTTATTATTGGTTCTATCAAGTTGAAGTATAAAACTCCTGCTGGGTCTAATTCTTCTTTTTTTGATATGGCATCTAAATATGTTAAAAGCTGCAATTGTAACCCATATACAACGTCATTTAAATCTATATCCTTTACTGATGATTTATAGTCTATTATTCTTAAAAACTTTCCTTTTGGTCCTTTTGCAACATCTATTCTATCAATTTTTCCGAACTATTTCTACCTTTTTTCCATTCTCTAAATCAATTTCAATAGGAGAATATTTCTTTCCTTCCCCAAATTCTACTTCATGACCAAATATATCAAATTCACTTTCTGTTATAGTTCTTATAATATATTTCATTGCTTTTAATACTAATCTTTTTAGCTTAATAGCTTGATTCCTAAATTTTGCTGAACTTATGAAAATATAGTTTCTTGGTAAATTGAGCTTTTCTTCTACAATTTCGTTGATTATTTGTTTTATAGTTTCTTCTTCTAAGTTTCTTACTGATAAATTCAAGTCTTGTATTCTTTCAAAAAAGCTATCTATTACTTCATGCATAAAGCTTCCTGTATCAATACTCTCTAAATTAAATGTATCTTTTTCTTGAATTTTTAACCCATATCTTAAGTAAAATGAAAATGGACAAGATTTATACTTTTCAAGCTTTGATATACTTGTTTTTAAATTATTTCCATACAATTTTTGTATATTTTCATTGTTTAATCTTTCTGGATTATTAGTAAAATCTAGTGCTTTTACTGCACTTTCTAATTTTCCACTCCAATTAGTATCATTATAGAAAATCTTATATATTTCAAACCAAATTTTATCTATTTCTTTTCCATCTTTGTAGTTTCTAATATTTAATAATAACTCATCAAATGTTGCTTTCTTATTTGTTATCATTTCAGGTCTTGTAATTATATCACTAGTTTCTTTGAGCTTCGGAAATATCTTTCTTATTTTAAGTAGAAGTGTTGATGGCTTTTGGCTACTGCCATCATTATCTGAAGAAACATATGATAGATATAGCTTTTCTTCGCTTGTTGTAAAGGCTTTATATATATTAAAATTATCGTTATATAAAGCTTCTAGTGTCGTTTTTGCAAGCTCAATATCAATATTTTTAAGCATTAACCTGTCTGAGTCATTTAAAAATCCTTCATTATTATTTACACTTGGAAAACTTCCGATCATTTACCCCTATTATAAAGATAATTTTAACTTTGTGACTTCTTGACCTATCTACATCTCCAACAGTTACTTGGTCTAATCCTGCTGGTATTTTCCCAAGTCCATTCTCAGAAAATGATATTTTCAAAAAGGCTACATATTTTTCAAAGCTTGTCTTTTCATCTCCAAATACCTTTACAATTTCGTCTAGTATCTTTATTACTGTATTAAAGCTCGTTTCGTATTCTTTCCCTATTTCAGCGTTTTCTTTCTCAATCTTTTTGGCTTTTTCTTTCAACTTTTTATCAATATTTTGCTTTATTAAAAAATTATATATTTCACTAGATATATTTTTTGCTGATTGATCTTTAATACATTTTTCTTTAAACTCTAAAAGTGGTTCCACAATTTTTCTTCTAGTCTCATTTAATTTCTTTAACACATTTTCGTTTTCTTCGCCAAATTTCCAGTCATCTTTATACCACTTACTATACTTGATTCCCCATTTTTTACAGTAATTTTCTAACATATATATATCTTTCTCTGATATATCACAAAATAGAGTCTTTACATATGCCATTACACTGTCATATGACCAGTTTTTAGCAAATACATCTAATATGCTTATTATATATTTTATAAGGATATTTTGGCTTAAATCTTTTTTCTCATCTATATATACAGGTATATCGTACTTTGAAAATATTGCTTTTATTAAGCTTGAATAGTTTTCTATATTTTTAGTGATTATTCCTATATCTTTATATCTATATCCGTTTTCCCTAACTTCTTCTATTATTTGACTTGCGATATGCTCTACTTCTGAATATGGGTTTGTTGCCAAAAATAGCTTAATATTCTCATTTTCTTTATCATATCCTTTATAAATATTTGAGTAAATATTTTTCTCTAGATATCTTAATTCTTCATTTTTAAATCTATAGCTTTTATCTAAGTATACTGGATTTTCTACTTCTGCATTATTTATTTTAGCTATATCTAATAATTTATTTATTGCTATCTTATTACTATAAAATATATCTGTTTCTTGGTTTATCTCCTTTTGCAGTTTATCCATCGTCATTATAACATTTATCTCTTTTGCAGTTTTCATTAATTCTTCTATTATTCTATATTCTTGAGGAGTAAATCCTGCAAACTCATCTATTAGAAACACTGCATTTTTAAACATATCTGTATTTTTTATATTGTCTGCAAGTATTGTTAATGTGTCATTTTCATCTAAAAAATTCTCTTTTATTTTTTCCTCATATTTATTGTATATTTCTTCTATGTCTTGCAATTTCATTTTTAAAAATTTATCTTCTGCTTTTTCTATAGCTTCAGACAATTTGTCTTCTGTGATATTGTGCTTTTTTAATTCTGTTATAGTTTTTCCTGCAACTTCTACATTTTGCATATTTTTTCCTAAAAATTGCAAGTCTTTTTTATTTTCATCTAATATATCGTATATTAGCATTGACTTTCCAAAAGCTTCGATATTTTTTAGATTATTTCCTACTTCATTTATCACTCTATATGCCATTCTACTGAAAGTCAAAACTTCAGCATTAATAGCAGCTCCCTTTGTACTTTCTAAAAGATTTCTTTCAGCTGTAAAAGAAAACTGCTCTGGTGTTATTATATATATTTTCTGCGGTTTTTGTATTATTTCTTTTATATAATTGAATAAGTATGTACTTTTTCCGCTTCCTGCTTTTCCATATATTATTTTTAGTTTCATAGGTGTATTTTATCATAAAACATAGAAAATAACTAGTCCTATTTTGATAGACCTTATGCAACACTTTTTGAATTAATAGCAGTCATGATATAAGCTCCCCAAAAGCTAAATACTTTTGGAGAGCTCTTCTATTTTATGCATCTCTTTTCCAATAGAATAGATACTGCTGAGCCAGTCCTGCTAAATCATTATACTTTTCTTTTGCTAAATTCTGTATAAGAGTTTTTGATACTTTATTTTCATCATCTTCTTTGATATATAATTCATTCATTACTCTTCTAACCCATACATCTATTGGGAATACGTCAAACTTTTTTAAAGAAAATAGCATTATACAATCTGCAACTTTTCCACCAACTCCTGATAATGTTATTAGTTTTTCTCTTAGTGTATCTGTGTCCTTTTCGTTTTCAAGCTCTTCTAATGTTATTTCTTTATCTAAAAACATTCTAGTTGTTTCATATATTCTCTTATCTCTAAATCCAAGCCCAAGTGCTCTTAAATCTTCTACACTTGCTTTACCTAAGCTATTCATATCTGGAAATGTATAATAGTTTTTTCCTTTATAAATTATTTTATTTCCATACTTTTTAGATTTTCTTTCTATTATCCCCTTAATTCTTGGTATATTGTTATTTGCAGAAATTATGAAAGAAATTATAGTCTCCCACAAATCTTGATTTAATATTCTTATGCCTTTCCCATACTCTATACTATTTTTAAGGTATTCATCTATATTTGAAAGTTTTGCTTTAATCTCTTCATAGTCTGTATTTAAGTCAAAATATTCCTTGCATACTTCTTCAATATCTCCATCACATACACCTTCAAATATTATATCTTCATTTTCTTTTTTTACATTTAGTACATTATTTTTAAATATGCCTGTATAACTTCCATCCTCTTCTCTATTCCATCTAAAACATTGCCCACAGTCAAATATATGTACTGGTTCAAACGAATTACAATTCTTTAATATATATCTTTGCTCTTCCATAGAATACTCCTATTTTTTCAAAAAGAGATGGATGACTTCCATCTCTTTTTCTATCTCTAATTTTCTGGTTCAAGAATTCCATAATTCTTTCCATCTTTAAGTTTAAAGATAACATTTACTTTTCCTGTATCTATATTTACAAATGGTAAGAATATATTTCCTTGCATATCTTCTAATTTAAGTTTAGCATCTTCTGGTGCTAATGGCTTTATATCATAATATATTGTTTTTAAAATTTCATCTTCTACTGGTTTTTCTACTTCTACAAAAGCTAATTCTTTTATCTTTATTGATTCTTCTTTATTTATTCTGTCTCTTTTTGTTTTTGCTTTTCTTATTTGTCCTTCTAATATATCTATATCTTTATCTATTGAAGCATATAAATCTTTATGTTCTGTTACTGCTCTATATGTATTTGCTTTTGTTATAACATGCATTTCTGCTATTTGTAAATTCTTTTCTGTTCTAATTGTAACATTTACATTAAAATCCTCATCAAAATATTTTTCTAATCTCTCAAGTTTTTTCTCTGTGTACTCTTTTATTGCATCTGTTGCTTTTAAATCTTTTCCTGTTATTTTTATATTCATAACTTATTTCTCTCCTTTTTGTTTATTTTATATTGTTATTATATATTCTTTTTCATTATTTTTCAAGTACTATTTTACTTCCATTATAACTTCTAAGAAGCCCTTCATATTTTATGCTAATTCCATCTAGCATTTTGAAGTCTTCTGGCTTTATTATTTCTGGTAAATCCTTACCTATTCCTGCACTTTGAAGTACATGTCTTACAAATTCTGCACAATAAAAGAAATTCTTTTTAATCCTTCTTTTATTAAGACTTACTAAAAATAATCCTATCATATTAAATTTGTATTTTTTTCTATTTATATACATATGCTCTATGACTTTTTTCATCTGATCAAATTGCTCATCTGTCACTTCTATCCAATATATTGCAGCTCTTGTATTTTTAAATCTGTTAAAAGTTCCTGAATATATTTTCTCATGCACAAGCCCAGCTATAAATGTATTGTATGGGTGCAGTCTTCCAAAAGAATACATTTTATCAAGTCCTTCATCTAATGCAATAGATGCATGAGAATATGGTCTTTTAGTATAAAATTTCACTATTCTAGAAACTAAAGTTCCTGAGTATGTTAATATAATATAAATTCTCTTCAAAATCGTGTCCTTTCCTTATTACATTTCAAACTTTATATTCTTTATTCCACCTTTTATTTTGCTAACAAACTTTGTATTCAAAAGCTTCTTTGATATCTTTTCAAGTAATTTCATTATGTTCTTTTGTATTATGTTTTGAATCAAAAATTCAATGATTATACATGCTATAAGCACTCCAATTATTCCTATCATTGAATTTATAATTAACCAAGGTGAATTTGCATACACACTTCCTTTAACTATACTTTTCCAAATTATATCTTTTATATAAATATTCTCATGGAATAAATACACTCCAAACATTGTACTAGCAATTTTATTTGTAATTCTATTCTCCTTAATATTTAAATCCTTAAATACATTAAATATTAAAATTGATATTAGCAATATTATTGGACTATTTAGATTCCATAGATTTCCGACAAACCATTCTACTACTATTATGTCTTTAAGTAATATATCTACAATAAAAGTTACTATAATTAGAAGAATAATTAAAGCCACAATTAACCCTAATCTTTTTATATTATTCATTCTAAATGTTTCTTTATATTTATTTATGTATGCTCCTATTAAATATATCACTATTCCTTCAATAATGTAACTATCTAACATATATGATATAGGAATAGTTGCAAGTCCAAAATATATTATACATATTGTTATTATGAGTTTACTTAATTCTTTTTTAGAAAATCTTTCTATAATACCTTTTAAATATGGTGAAAAAATATATAACAAAAGATATAAATTAACAAACCAATAATGTCCGTGTTATAACTGGCATGATAGAACGTATTATACTTATTGGATTTATTCTATTATCATTAACTATTATTCCCAATATTATTCCTAATGCAGAATATATCCATACTTTCAGTATCAAACTTATGAACTTTTTTACTGTAAAATTTGATTTATCATAAAAATATCCTGAAATTAATATAAATAGAGCTACACCAACTTTTCCAAATAAAGTTAAAATATGTACAATTACTTGATTTATTGTTATATTACTTAGAAAATCAAATCCACTATGTAAAGCATAATGGTGTGCTATAATCATAACCATTGATATTATTCTTAAAACTTCTAAATTAGTTTTTCTTTCCATTCTTTTGTCCATTTCTTAAAAACATTTATAAAGTTATTACTTCATGATTTTGTATACTTTTTTTAACATCAATTACTCTTTGATTTTCTGAACCTTTCCATTCTAGTGTTGGGTTATTTGCCTCATCTACATATTGTCCATCTACTAAAACATCTAAATAATTTACAACCTCTTTATCTTTTAAATCTTGGTCGAATTTATATCCTGACCAAGCCCATACATTTTTTTCAGGGTACTTTTCTTTAAAAGCTTTTACAAGTTTTGTTGTACCATCAATATTATTGGGGTGCATTGGTTCTCCACCAAGGATTGATAATCCTTCTACATTTTCATTACTGCATAATTCTAACACTCTATTTATAGTGTCATCAGTAAATTCTTTCCCTCCTTGGAAGTTATGTGTTTCAGGGTTAAAGCAATTTTTACAATTAAAAGCACAGCCTTGCATATATATTGACACTCTGACACCTGGTCCGTTTGAAATATCCATTTTTCTAATCTTATTATATCTCATCTTATTTCCTCACTATATTTATTTCTATTATTACAAAAATAAAAATCTATGTAAAGAGATTATATATATATTAATCTCCCCAATAATTTAATTTTAAATTTATGTGCAGGAGATTAATTAATAATTTTTCGATAGACGTTGAGGGGACCGCTTTAGAAAATGTTTGAGCTTTAGCGATATACATTTTCTTAAGTGGGGACGCAAGAAAAATTATTAATAATCTCCTGAAACAATTATTTTTAAAATTTATTCATCATCTTTGTTATCAAGGTGTAATACCCTCTCCTTTATTTCCTGTGTTCTTCCCTTATTCCAGAAATTACTTCCTATATATCCACATGTTCTTCTTGCTACATTTAATGTATTATGGTCTTTATTTCCACAGTTTGGGCAATACCAATCTAAATTATCATCTATTAATATTTCTCCATCAAATCCACATTTTTGGCAGTAGTCTGATTTTGTGTTTATCTCTGCATACATTATATTATCATAAATAAATCTTATAATTTGAAGCACAGCTTCTAAATTATTTTGTAAATTTGGTGTTTCAACATATGATATAGCTCCACCTGGACTTAATTTTTGGAATTCACTTTCTAATTTTAATTTTGAGAATGCATCTATATCTTCAAATACAGGTACATGATAAGAATTTGTTATATAATCTCTATCAGTTACTCCCTTAATTATTCCAAATCTATCTTTCAAGCATTTAGCAAATTTGTATGTTGTACTTTCAATAGGTGTTCCATAAACACTATAATCAATATCTTCTGCTTCTTTCCACTCTTTGCATTTATCATTTAATTTTTGCATTATTTCTAGTGCAAATTCTTTTCCTTTTCCATTATCTGTATGGCTATTACCTGTCATATATTTTGCACATTCATAAAGTCCTGCATATCCTAAAGATATTGTAGAATATCCACCATGTAATAAATCATGGATAGATTCTCCTTTTTCTAGTCTAGCTAATGCTCCATATTGCCAAAGTATAGGTGCAACATCACTAGTTGCTTTTGATAATCTTTCATGTCTTAATTGTAAAGCTTTATGGCATAATTCAAGTCTTTCTTCATATATATTCCAGAATTTATCTATGTCTCCTTTTGAAGATAATGCTACGTCTACTAAGTTTATTGTTACAACACCTTGATTAAATCTTCCATAGTATTTTCCTTTACCTTCCACATAGTTCTTAGCTTTTGCTACATTTCCACGACTAATTCCTCTATCTGGTGTTAAGAATGATCTACATCCCATGCAAGGATAACATTCTCCCTCTCCATTTTCATTCTTTTTAAGCTCTAACATTACTTTTTCAGAAATATAGTCTGGTACCATTCTCTTAGCAGTACATCTTGCTGCTGTTTCTGTTAAATACCAATACTTGCTATCTTTTTTCAT
This sequence comes from uncultured Clostridia bacterium, assembly GCA_949448405.1. GTDB lineage: Bacteria > Bacillota > Clostridia > TANB77 > CAG-508 > JAAWPK01. The sequence continues at coordinate 5,862 of CASTFX010000014.1, read as the reverse complement.
ATTATCTTCTTCTAGAACATATAGAAGTTTTGGGAATGCTGGTGTTATATATACACCCTTCTCATTTTTCATTCCAATAATTCTTTGTTCTAGCATTTCTTTTATTATCATTGCCAATTCTTCTTTGTACTCATCTGTTTCACCTAAGTATAAACATACACTTAAAAATGGTGATTGACCATTTGTTGTTGTCATAGAGTTTATTTGATATTGGAATGTTTGTACTCCATCTTTTATTTCTTTTGCTAAATCTTCTTTTGCAAATTGTTCACATTGTTCTTTACTTAAATTTCTCGCTTTATATTTTTTTAAATATATATTATAACTATCTCTTACAAATGGTGCTAAATGTGTCATTGTAACTGTTGCCCCACCATACTGGCTTGATGTTACTGCTGTAATAATTTGTGTTGCGATTGTCATTGCTGTTAAAAATTTATGTGGTTTTTCTATCATTACTCCATTTATATTTGTACCATTTTGTAACATATCATCTAAGTTAATTAAATCACAGTTATGTAATGCATTTTGCGCAAAATAGTCTGCATCATGGAAATGTATTATTCCTTCATCATGCGCTTTTACAATTTCTTCTGGAAGTAAAAATCTCCTTGTTATATCTGTACTTGTAATACCTGCTAAATAGTCTCTTTGTGTTGTTACAACTTTAGCATTTTTATTAGAATTTTCATTATTCCAATATTCGCTTTCTCCTTCAATCAACTCTTTAATAGACTGATCTGTTGTATTTGCCTTCCTAATTAACTCTCTTGTATATCTGTAAGTTATATATTTTTTTGCTAGTTGATATTTACCAATATCCATCAATTTTTCTTCTATAATATCTTGTATATCTTCTACTAATATTCTTTTTTTATTTAAATCTTCAATATATCTAATTATATCTTCAATATCTTCTTTTGAAGCTTTTTCTCTACCTCTTACCTCGTTATTTGCTTTATTTATAGCTGTTCTAATCTTATCTGGGTTATATTCTACTATTGCTCCATCTCTTTTAATTATCTTCATTCTTATTCCCCCTTCTTTTGTCTTACTAAATTATATCTCAAGAAAAAAATAAATCTGTTGCAATTGCAACAGATTTATTTTGACTTTAAAAAACTTCAATATTCTCTAATCAAAAAATGATTATTACATTTTCATTACAAAAATATTACATGTCTAAAAAGTTGATTTTCATTGTTTTTTAGTCTTTTTGACTATCTGCTATATTATGATTTCTACTTCATATATTCTTCCATTATCTATTAATTTTATCCTCTTTTCTTCTATTTTTTCTCCGTCTACAAAAAATTCTTTTACCTCATTTGCATCACTCTCATTAGGATTTTTCACTGTTATATTATATATGCTTGTTCCATATTGATATCTTATTTTATACTCCTTCCATTCCTTTGGAATACAAGGTTTAATTGTTAACATTCCTTCTTCTATTCTAAGTCCTAATATATATTCGATACCTGCTTTATAAAACCAACTGCTTGAACCTGTATACCATGTCCATCCACCTCGTCCGAAGTAAGTTTGAACAACCATATATATCTGCTGCAATTACATATGGTTCTACTTTATATCTATATAGTAACTCACTTGTTTTAGCATGTTCTATTGGATTTATTATCCTATAAAATTCATAAGCCTTATTTCCTAAATTAAGCATTGCTGCTGCAATTACTGCCCATATTGCCGCATGTGTATATTGTCCTCCATTTTCTCTAACACCTGGCAAATATGATTTTATATATCCTGGTTCTATAGAGCTATTTTCAAATGGTGGATCAAATAATTTTATTATTCCGAACTTCCTTATTTACTAGGTAATTTTCTAAACTCTCTATTGCCATATACTTTTTATCATTATCTCCTGCATTAGAAATGACTGACCAGCTTTGAGCAATACTATCTATTTTGCATTCTTCATTGTCAGAGCTTCCAAGTACTTCTTTTGTATCTGTAAATGCCCTTTTATACCATCTTCCATCCCAAGCATTTGTATTTAATGCTCTTTTTAGTTCTTCTTTAATTCCTTCATATTTCTTTATATACTCTGTTTTTCCAGCGTTTTCACATATCTTATCAAATCTATCTAATATATTATATAGGAAAAATCCAAGCCAAACACTCTCACCATTTCCTTTATTTCCAACTGTACTAAAGCCATCATTCCAATCTCCTGAACCAATTTTAGGCAAACCATTTTCTCCAAATTTTAGTGATTTTTCTATTGCATTTATACAGTGTTTGTAGATACTTTCTTCTTTTTCACTTCGCATATATAAATCGTATTTTTCATCTTCATTATCATTTAAAATATTACCTTTTATATATGGAGTAACTTCATCTAATATACTATAATCTCCTGTAAATTCTATATATTCACACACGCTGTATACAAGCCATAAAAGGTCATCAGAAAATCTTGTTCTAATTCCTCTTTCTGTTTCATCATGCCACCAGTGTTCTACATCTCCTTCTTCAAACTGGTGCTTTGAGTGTTTTATTATTTGCTCTTTTAGTGTGTTTGAGGATGCAAATTTTGCTCCTAAAGTGTCTTGTAGTTGGTCTCTAAATCCAAATGCTCCACCTGATTGATAATAACCAGTTCTTGCATATAGCCTACATACAATTGTCTGATATATAATCCATCCATTTAGCATAATATCCATTGATTCTACTGGTGTCTTTACTTGTACTTTTCTTAAAAGATTATTCCAATATTCTTTTTCTTTTCTAAGTTCTTCTTTAGCGTTTTCAATATCCCTATATTTCTTAACTATATCTGTAATATTTCCTTTTTCAGCTTCTTCTCCTAGCATTAGTACTATATTTTTATCTTCATATGGCTCTAAATCTATCTCTATTTCTATTGCAATACATGACTTTGTACCTAATGAATTTTCACAGCTTAGTTCTACTTTTTCTATTCCTAGTGGATTTTCTAAATCGCCATTTCCGACAAAAGATATATCGTTTCCTGTATATGAAGAAATCATTTCACTACTTGATACATATACATTTTGTGATAAATTTTCTCCATAAATATTATTTGCATAAATTATATTATCCTTAAAATTTATATCTATATATCCATCTGTTTTTATTTCATCTTCTCCGAAGTACTGGTTTTATATAGTATACGAGTTTCAATGGTCTTTTTTCAGAAGTGGTGTTTTTTAATCTTATAAGATTTACCTTTATACTATCTTCTTCTGGGACAAAAATTTCTGTCTCTTGTATTATTCCAAGGCTTGCATGATAGAATTTTGCATATCCAAAACCATATATTACATAATAGTCATTATCATCTGGTTTAGGAGAAAAATTTAAACTCCAAGTTTTTTTATAGTTTATATCTTTTAAATATATTATTTCTGACGGAATATCATTTGCAGGCGTATTTACCCAACTTGTTATTCTGTTAAGCCTACTATTTTTACTCCAAGTATAACCACCCATGTTACTTGTTACTACTGTTCCAAATTTCTTATTTGCAAGTATATTGCTCCAAGGTACAGGCGTTGTATTTTCTTTATTAATTTTAATTATATACTCTCTTCCATCTTCAGAAAATCCTCCGAAGTGAATTGTAGTATTTTAGTTTTGATAAATCTATATTAGGCTTTATTTGTTCAAATTCTGGAACACTAACATCTGATAACTTTTCATTTCCAATGTTTTTGATTTTAGATTTATATTCTTCTTCCATTTCTTTTATTGCTTCTTGTACACTGCCTTTATTTGCAGGAATTATTATATTAGCTCTAAACTTGAATAAATCCTCATCCTCTATTTCATTTTTATTTAATAAATATATTCCTCCACTAATATTTTGAAGATACCCTATCTGCATATTTAATATTTCTTGTATTACTTGTTCTTTTACATATTGTTCATACACATTTTTCTCATAATCTAATATTATTAAATCTGTATTTATTCCTTTTATTCTTAAATACTCATGTACTTTTAAAATCTCTTTGACTACATATATATCATTTACTGATTTTATTAGTACTAGAATTATAGGTAAATCTCCAGAAATTCCATATTTCCAAAAATCACTTTGTTTATATTTCTTATCTGCAAGCTGTGATAAATAATTTGCTCTCATTGGATTTTGGAATACAATATATGGTATAAGGTTTTGGAAAGTATTTAAGTCTTTACTGCTTAGTGATAAATACCTTGCCTCTTCTTCTGCTTTTACTCTAGCAATATTGAACTCTCTATCAACATTTTCTTGTATTTTATAGTATTTTAGATTTTGCAAAACTTCTTCTATATTTTGAGATACACTAATTATTAAATTTAATCTTATTTCTTCATTTGCTTGTAATTTTATCTTGTGTTTTAATGCAATACATGGGTCTGTTACAAGCCCTATTTCTTTTGAAAATGGCATTCCGTTTTTTATCATTTTATATGCTTTATAAGAATCTATTTCATACTCTAATTCTCCACCTTTGTCATTTTCTACAAATAAATTGCTTCCTAAATATATTTCATTTGTGTCTCCTCTTTTATTTCTTTTTACTATCAAATCTCCATCTTCTGATAAACTATATTTCAAAAATAAATTATTAAAAGCTGGGTGAGCATTATCATCTTCCATTCTCGAAAGTACGGGTTCAAAAACCCCACTTACTTCTAATGTTTCATCTTTGTTTGAGTTATTCTTGATTTTGATACTTCTTATTTCTACTCCTTCATTTTCTGCAACAACTATTTTAGTTTCAGTTTCTATATTTTCTTTTACTTTTATAAATTTCGCTTTGTCTTCTGAAAATACTGCTTCATATCTTCCCTTATCTTTATCTTCAAAATTTGCTTTCCAAACCTTGTTGTTCCTAATATTTCTGATATAGAAAAATATTCCGTTGAGGTATGTTTTTTGTTTCCTTATATTTGTTTATTAGAATATCTTTATATTTGCTGTATCCTTCCCCTTTATCATTTATACATATACGATAATTCTCGTTTGCCATAATATTTGCTTTTCTAAGATATGGCTCAACTTTTGTATATACATTTTCTACATAATTATCAAAACCTGCATATTTTATTTTCCTTGTTTTTTCCTTCTTCTCTTTAGTTATTAGCATATCTCTTGGCATTCTCTCTTGAAGTAAAATATCTATTGCCTTTAATTCTGGATTATTCATAAATCTCTTTTGAAATATATTATCATTTATTAAATTATTTATAGATAATAATATCAGTCCTTGGTGGTGTGCCATATATGTTTCTACAACTGCTTTTGTTTTTCCAACTGGCAACCTTGATGGTGTATAGTCTATTGATTCATAAAATCCATATTTTCCATACATGCCTTCACTTTCAAGTTTCTTTAAATTCTGAATTACTTCTTTTGGATAATCAGTTATAGCAAGTACAGTACCATAACTTGATACTACCATTTCATCTGCTAAACCTCTTTTCAATCCTAGCCATGGAACACCAAATGCTTTATATTGATAATTTGAATTTAAGTCCTTTAAGTTAAAAGCCGCTTCTGATATCCCCCATGGTATACCAAGCCTTCCTGCATATTTTTGCTGACTCATTATCATAAACCTACAAGATTCGTCTAATAAGCTACCCTTATATCTCCTAATATTTATATTTGGCATTAGATATTCAAATGCTGTTCCTGACCATGATATAAGACCTTTATATTTATCAAGTTTTGTAAGTGTTCTACTCAAGTTATTCCAATGCTTTGCTTCTATATCTTTTTTTGCTATTGCAATTAAACTTGCTTGTCTTGCTTCTGATGCAAGTAAATCATAATAGGTATCTGTTAATTTATTTTCTTCAAGATTATATCCTATTGATAATAAC
>CASTFX010000013.1 GCA_949448405.1 uncultured Clostridia bacterium | reverse complement strand
ATAAAGAAAATAAGAATCCCACTGTACATTCAAATACATGATGATCTGGTAAGACAGAAAGTATAGTATCATTATCTCCAACCTCTAATACACTTCCTATGTCCATTAGATTAGAGCATATATTTTTGTGAGAAAGTGCAACAGCTTTTGAATTAGAAGTTGTTCCTGATGTAAATAGCATAATACTCATTTCTTCTGGATTTATTTTTGCATTTGTAAAGCGCTTGTCATTGTTTGATAATAATTTTTTTCCTCTTTTGATAAGCTCATGTTCTGAATAAATCCCTTCAGTATTAAACTCTTTGTCCATAGAAATTAAATGTTTTAATTTATTCTTACCATTGTATTTAACTTTGTGAACAGCTTCTTCATGCTTTTTTGAATAGAATATCGCTTCAACTTCTGCTCTCTCTATCAAAGATTCTAGTTCATTTTCTGGTAAAGATTTATCTAATGGAACTACTACTCCAACGCCACAAACAATTGATAAATATGCTATTTCCCATTCTAATCTATTTTCTCCTATTACTGCAATTCTTTTTCCTTGAAGCCCAATATCTATTAATGCTGTTCCTAAACTGTCTATCATATCTCTAACTTCTTCATGTGTATAGCTTTTATATTTTTTATCTTCTATTTTAATTGTGTATGCTGGTCTATTTTTATATAATTTTCTTGTCTTTTCTAACATATCTTTTAAATCAGTTATTTCTAATGTTTCATATAACTTTTCACTCATATTTTATAATCACTCCAATATAATATATAGCATAATTGCAAAGAAAAATCATTAGACTGAGTGGTCAGTTCTATGTAAAAAGATAAAAGAATAAGCCCATGTTTTTTCATGAGCTTATTTTCTTATGCTTTGACTTTGAATTTAGATTTTGTTTGGGTTTTTACTAAATTTCTTAAGCAAATTAATTTTATCATAAATGGCCTGTATTTGCAAGGAATTTTTAACTTATCCTAAAATGTCCTATAATATCATCTGAACTAATTTCTAAAATATCCTCTTCATAATATCTTTGTATAGGGTTTGCATGATGTATTATGAAGCTTATTCCTTTTTTATTTCTTCTATCTGATACAACTGCAATATGATTTTTAAATACGACTATGTCTCCACCTTGCCATTCCTCTATTTCATAAATATTTGTAGTTAATGAAATAGCATTATTTTTAAAATATACATTTAGATTTCTAACTCTTCTAAAATCAATTTTCTTATCAACTTTTTCTATATTATATCTAGTCTTATTTTCTTCTATATCACGATTTACTAGTTCCATTAAGTCATATCCTGCACCTTTAAGTCCAAATGCAACAACATCTGTACATACTCCATACTCATCGTTTGGATAACCAGTATCATAGTATTTACTTTTGTATTTAGGCTTAGTTTTAATATATTCTTTTACTTTATTTAATATATCTGTTTGGTCATCTATACCATCATTATCCATATCTACATGACTTACATACTGCTGTATATCAAAATCTGCGTTATTATACTTTTTGTGAGGAATATAATTAAATAAATATAGCAAATATGTTATCAATGATATAACAACTAGTAAGATTATTATTAATACTACTTTTGACCTTTTATTCATATTATTCTCCTAAATTTTTATTTATTTCTATATCAAATTCTGTTATATATCCGTCTTCTGGCTCATTACTTAATTTTATCTTTCCATCATGTAACCTAACAATATTCATAATTATTGAAGTTCCAAGTCCTGTACCTTTTTCAGTTGTTCTTGCTTTATTTTCAGTAACAAATGGTTCAAATAGATTTTCCCTTATCTCTTTTGATATACCCTTTCCACTATCTGCTATAATAATCTTCACAGTATCTTTTGTCTCTTCTATTTTAAATAATATTTTTGTGTTTTTTTCATTATGCTTTATAATATTTGATAAGAGATTAGCATATAGTCTTATAAATAGCTCTTTATCTATTTTACATAAAATTTGTTTGTCTGGAATTTGTTCATTTATAACCATACCTTCTATTTCTATCTCATGTCTTTTGGTTTGTAAATATTTTTTAGTAAATTCACTAATATCTGTTTCTTCCAAATTAAGCTTATATTCTGGATGTTCTAACTTTGCATACTCAAATAGTCTATTTATAAGCTCTGTTGCAATAATAGTTTTATCATAAATAGCTTCAATATATTGCTTTTCCTTATCTTTTGGAACAATACCATCTTTAAATGCTTCTGCATATCCCATTATTGCTGTTATTGGTGTTTTTAAGTCATGAGATACATTTGCAATTATCTTTTTTCTCTCTTTTTTGAGTTTGTCTGATTTATCTAATATCTCTTTAAAATTGCTAACAAGTGGTCTAAATTCTATCATTATATCATCTTCATTTGTTTCTATTGTTTTTTTATCTTTATATGCTTTTATAATTGCATCTATAGGTGTTGTGCTCTTTTTCAAAATTCTATTATACAAATATATTTCAATTATTATAATAACTATTAATAGTGGTATTGCAAAAATCCAAAGTAAATGTGCACTTTTTATCGCTTCTTGATAGTTTTCATCTGTAAATGCTGTTGAAAGAAATACTAGAGTTCTTTTTTCTCCATTTAGGTTCTCATAAGTGTATTTTTCTATATCACATTCTTTATATATACCATTTATCAATTTAAACTCGAACTCTGAAAATTCTTTTTTATCTCCAAATAAATTTCCAGAAGTTATTTCAAGATTAGAATTTACTCTGGCATAATCTGACATATATTCAGTGCCTTCTTCTGCCTTCATTTTCATTATATAATATCCATCTTTATTTTCTTTATCTAAAGCATCAAATACCATATAATATTCTAATGCACTATAGTTACTTATTAAATCTATATTTTCTATTATTGATTTATCTACTTCTCCTTTAGTAGAAGAGTATATTACATTACTATTATTATCATACACAATAAACGTACAGTCTTTTGATTTGCTTAATGGAATCTTTGAAAAGTTGTCCTCTTGCAATTTATCCTCATATTCCAATAAGTTTCCTAATACAGGAAAACTTCTTTCTAGTTTAGAATTTATAAATGCATTTGTTAAAAAGCAAAATAGAAATATAATCATTATAGAGATAACATTTTGCGTCATACATACTGCTATGAAACTCTTTTTACTATTTCTTTTCAATTTTGTATCCAACCCCTCTTATAGTTTTTATATATTGGTTTTCTAATTGATTATCTCTTATTTTATTTCTTATGTTAGATATATGTACCATTATGGTATTTGCGTCTGTTTCAAAATACCCATCACTAATACATTCATATAATTGCTCTCTTGTAAAGAGCTTATCTGGTTCTTTCATCATTTTTATTAGTATTTTTAGTTCTGTATTTGTTAATTGTATTACTTCTCCATTTTTTCTAAGTACATATTCATTTTCATCAAATTCTAATTCTCCAACTCTAATTTTCTTGCTTTTATTCTCATTTTCTTTATAGTTATAACACCTTCTAAGAACAGCCTTTACTGCAGCTATTACTTCCAATGGTTTGAATGGTTTTGTTATATATACATCTGCTCCTATATCTAATCCAAGTATCTTGTCTTCTTCCATATCTTTTGCAGATAATATTATAATTGGAATTTTATTATTTTTTCTAATTTCTTTAATTAAATCATAACCATTCATTATTGGCATCATTATATCTGCTATAATTAAATTTATTTCTGTCTTTTTTATAATTTCTAGAGCTTCTTTACCATTAGTAGTTTTCACTACTTCAAATCCGTTATTTTCTAAATACAATGTTAAAATTTCTGATATATCTTTATCATCTTCTGCTATTAGAATTTTATCTGCAATCATTTTTTCCTCCATTGTTGTTTATTTTAATATGTAAACTCTGCCTCACTATAAGCAAGTTCCTCATTAGAATTTATAGTAAACCTTATTTTTATTGGAAAATCTGCATTTTCAATACTATTTAGTCTAAATTCATATTCTCCTTCTTTTAATTTCCCATAAAGACTTGACCAATCATATTTTCCTAGAATTATTAATGGGTTTTGACTAGAATTTATTGTCAAACCACCTGAATTTTCTTTTGCATAATATAGGGTTTTATTCACTTCTTCCCATTCAGGTTTGTATTTACTCATATCTGGGTCATATGACGAAGTTGAATTCGCAGTCCCTGGTGTTATTCTATTTTGATCTATTTCCAAAGAAGCATTGTGTAATTCATTTTCAATGTTTCTTTTATATATTGAATAATCATAATTATAATTATATGGTATATCATTTTTATCCGTTATTGTAAACTCTATTCCTGTTTTTGTAAAACTGTTTATCTTAAAAGAAACATTGTCTCTTGTGCTATAACAATATTTCAATGCGTATTCTGGAATTTCTGTGTCACTTTCTTCTTTTAAAATCTTAATCCTTCCAGCTTTCCCAAGCTGACCTGGCCATGTTTGCATAATAAATCCACTATAGTATATTAAAACTTCTTGTCCTTTTTTGAATCCAATATTTCCTCTTTTATCAAATCCAACACTGCAAAAATCAACATAATTATTTTCTCCTATAATATACATTCCTGTATCATAAACTTTTACAACAACCGCTTTTGTAGTTGCTCTCATATCTGCTGTCTCTTGTTTAAAAATAATTAGTCCTAAACCTAATAATGAAAGTATCATTACAATTATTGCTATAATTATTTTTATTTTGCTTTTATTCCCCATATTTTTCTCCCTTTTATCATTTTTCGTATATATAATATCATAAAGTTTGCAAAATAACTATATGTTGGTAAAAAAATATTATATTTAACTATTTTTTGAACATACTAAAATAAAAGAAATGGAGGGCTTTATGGAAAATCAAAATTTAAATATCTTAGATGAAGTAAATAAAGGTGCAACAATGGGAATGAATGCTATCTCATATGTTAATGACAAAGCATCAAATTATGATTTCAAAAAAGTTCTTGATACTGAGTATAAAAAGTATGAGGAAATTTCTAAGAGAGTGAATGATTTATATTCAAACTATAGTAATGATACACCTCACAAAACCAATAGCATGGATAAAATGATGACTTGGTATGGTGTTCAAATGCAGACAATGATGGATGATTCTACTTCTAAACTATCTGAGCTTTTAATGAAAGGGACTAATATGGGAATTATTGAAGGCAGAAGATTATTAAACCAAAATGAAAATGCAGCTCATGATGTAAAAAACATCTTAAATGACTTTGTTGCAATGCAAGAAGACAGTGTAGAAACACTAAAAAAATATCTATAATTTTTTTAAGAGGGCTCCTAACACAGGAACCCTCTTTTTGGCAAAGAGAAACACTCTCTACTTTTTGGATTTATCAAGGTCATCGGAAGCATATGCTCCACTTTGAGGATATGGTGCATGCAACGGATCGTATAAAACCGCAGTCGGTCTTTTCTTCCTCTTGGTGCAAAGCGGAATGCGCTTATATTTTCGCTCCCCAGAGCCGCGACCATACGTTCTCTCAAGTCCTTTAGTTCCCATGATAATTCTCCTTTTCTTCAAAAATATAGTCTTTGCTTGATAGACAAATTATAACGAACTTTCATTAGAAAGTCAACTTTATACTTTATAGAATAGCTTTTCTACTTATCAACTTTATAACCTACACCCCATACTGTCTTTATAAACTTAGGTCTTTTAGTATTTTCTCCTAATTTCTTTCTAATTCTTCTTATATGTACCATTATCGTATTATTACAACCTAAATACTTTTCTTGCCATACATTTTCAAATAATTCTCTAGCTGATACTACTCTACCTCTATTTTCTAATAAATACCAAAGTATTTCAAACTCTAAAGGAGTCAAAAAAATATCTTTATTATGCAATATACATATATGATTCCACTTGTCAATTTCTAGACCGTTTATGTATAATTGGTTTTGTTTCTGCCTCTTTAAAATACTATATTTACTAATACTCTCTTCTTTGTTTTCAAATACTTTCATCTTTTTATATTTCCTTTCACAAAAAATTATAGCATACAAGAAAGTAAATTTCACTGCTACTCTAGTAATTGTAAGAAAAAGTTAAGGAAAATTTAAGGAAATTTTAAATTTTTCTTAAAAAAATATTAATATTTATGATTTATAATGTATAATAGAAGGTACATGAAGGAGGAATTTATTTTGAAGAAAGTAAAACTAAAGAAACTAAAATTGGGACGAGTTATTATATGTCTTATAATTATTATACTTATTATTTACTTTATTACACGTTTTGTAATTTCGTTATTTACTACAGATAAAAATAATGAAATTGCAGATGTAACAAACTTACCTGTTTCTACAATAAATAATACTATTGAAAAGAATAAATACCCTGTTATAAAAGAAGATACTAATTCTAATTATACTGGTATACGGACAAGAAAAAGCTGAAGGAAAAGATGGGTATTCTACAACATTTACAACAGTTGAAAACAACAAAAAAGTTTATATAGAATATAAACAAAATGGAGTTTCTTCATGGAGTGCTAATCCATATTGGGATGATAACATGGAAAACAGTGGTTGTGGAATTACTGCAATGTCAATAATTTTAAGTGGATATGGAAAAAATAAAACACCAGAAGATTTAAGGCAAAAATATTATCCTGTTTTAAATGGCGCAAATATTTCAAAAGAGTTATCTAAAACATTTAATATTAAGAATTCAGACTTTTATTTCGATTCTACTCATCTGTCAAATGATTCTATAATTAAGCATTTGTCAACAAATAGGCCTATTCTTATCTGTGTTTGGACTAACAATGGAGAAAATAGATGGACTACAGCTTCTCATTATATGATACTTCTTGCAACTGATGGAGAATCAAAGGTTTATCTATCTAACCCAAATGGTATAGAAGATTATAAAGCTTCTGGATGGTACAATATAGATGAAATAATGCCATATGTTGCAAAAGCTATGTATATAGAAAGTTATAAATAAAAAATCCCCCAAATGCTAATTTTCTGAGCATTTGGGGTTTAACATATTATTTAATTTCTTTTTAACATATTTGCTTTTAATGTATATAATTCTTTTGATAAGTCTACATAGTACTTCTGTGGATTATTTAGTCTTTTTACCTCTTCCCAAATAGTTTTTAATTCTTCTTTTTCATGATTTGCTATTTCTTCTAAACTTGGAACATTATATATAAGTTTTCCATCTTCAAATATTTTCTCTTGTAATTCTTTTACATAAAAATTTGTTAAATTCTTTCTTTTCCAAGTATTCTGCTCATCAAATATTTCGTATTCTCTATCTGGCAATTCTTCATCTTTTAGCATGATTACATCTGCTAAAGCATAGTTTGTATCTTTTGAATAAAACCTACATACCTTTTTGAAACTTGGGTTTGTTATCTTTTCTATATTTTCGCTTATTTTAATTTTAGGTATAATCTTTCCATTTCTTTCTATTGCAGCTAATTTATATACTCCACCAAATACTGGTTCACTTTTAGCTGTTATTAGGTTTTCTCCAACGCCAAAGGAATCCACTTCAGCTTTTTGTTCTAAAAGAGAAGTTATTAAATATTCATCTAGCGAATTTGTAAGACATATTTTGCAGTCTGAATATCCTGCATTATCTAAGACCTTCCTTATTTTTTTTGAGAGATATGCTAAATCTCCACTATCTAGTCTTACAGCTACTGGTCTTATCCATTGTGGTTTCAATATCTCATCAAATACTTTTATAGCATTTGGAAGTCCACTTTCCATTGCATTATATGTATCTATTAGAAATGTACAGCCATTTGGATATAACTCGGCATATGCCTTAAAAGCTTCATACTCACTATCAAAGCTTTGTATCCAACTATGGGCCATCGTTCCTGAAACTGGAACATTAAATTCTTTAGCAGTTAATGTACAAGAGGTTCCACAAGCACCTCCTATTATCGCAGCTCTCGCACCATATACTGCTGCAGATATGCCATGAGCCCTTCTTGCTCCAAATTCCATTACTGGCCTTCCTTTTGCAGCTCTTACAATTCTTGCAGTTTTAGTCGCAATTAGACTTTGATGATTTATTATTGTCAAAAGCATTGTTTCTAGAAGTTGAGCTTCAACAACTGGCGCTCTTACTGTTATTAGTGGTTCGTTTGGAAATACGACTGTTCCTTCTGGTATAGCCCATATATCTCCTGTGAATTTAAAATCCCTTAAATACTTCAAATATTCCTCTGAGAATATTTTCTGACTTCTTAAAAATTCTATATCTTCATCATCAAATCTCAAATTTTGGATAAATTCTATAATTTGCTCAAGACCTGCAACTTTAGCATACCCCCCATTGTCTGGTATGTTTCTAAAAAATATATCAAAATATGCTATATCATTTTTATTCTTTTCAAAATATCCATTTGACATAGTAAATTCATAAAAATCTGCAAGTAATTCTAATTTTTCCTCTTTCATCTTATCAATTTCCTTTCTAGATTGATTTCACTATATTTATTCCTGCTTGTCTCATTAATTTAAATGCAATTTCATTATATTCTTCTTTATTATGGTTTGGTGCATTATACGTCTCTACTGCATTTTCTGGTATAGTAATTTTTATCTCTAAATCGTTTTGATCAAAATAGTTTTGAAGTGGGATTGCTAGGTTTAGCACACATATATCTGTACAACAGCCTATAATAACTACTTCTTTTAAATTTATCATGTGATTTATATCTTCTAAGAATTTAGGAGCAAACATAGCACTTGTAGAATTCTTTTTATATATTAAAGAATTTCTTTCAAATTCTTTTAGTTCGTCAGCAAGTTCTGCTTCTTCTGTTCCTTCTATACAGTGTTTTGGAAATTTCTTAAATTCTGTACAATTCTCTTTGTGAGTATCTTTTATAATTACTATTTTTTCTTCTTTTCCATTAATATCTCTCATTAATCTTATATGTTCTGGTATAATACGTTGAATATTATTATCTGACATTGCTCCATTTTTTACAAATCCATTTACCATATCTACATTAATTAATAACTTTTCAATTTTTTCTAAATCGTTCATTTTAATTATCCTTCCTGAATTAAATAATTTTTTCTTTCAAATGTGTATATAGGTGCTTTCTCTCTTTTATGCTTTGAAGATTCAAACCTTTTTAATATCTCTTCTCTTGCCTTCTTATTTGTATTACCAGTTTCTATCATTTCTTCTATCTCTGAATATTTTATTCCCATTTTTTCTTCATCTGTTTTTTCTCCTAATCCATCACTTGGAGGTTTACTTAATATTTTCTCAGGTACTCCTAAGTATCTTCCTATTTCTAAGACTTCATTCATAGTAAAATTACCTATTGGATTAAAATCATAACTACTGTCCCCCCATTTTGTTGTATATCCGGACCATTATTTCTGAAAGATTTCCAGTTCCAATTACTAGATATCCTAAACTTTGAGCTATTGCATAAAGTGTTGTCATTCTTAATCTTGGCTTCACATTTATCTTAGCTTCATCAGATAACATAGAATCAAATGATACATTTATACTTTTCTCTATTTCTTCAAATGTATCACTAAGATTTACTTTTATAAATTCTACTTCAAAAGTATCTGCAACAAGTTTTGCATCTTCAAAATCAGTGCTTATTGAATTACATGGCATTGATACTGCAAGCACTTTTTCTTTTCCTAAAGCTGTTACTGCCATTGCAATAACTGTCGCTGAATCTTTTCCTCCACTGTTTCCGGACTATAACTCCTTTTGCTCCTGACGCTTCTACGTAGGACTTTATCCATTTTATCGCTTTGTTAGTTTCTAGTATTATTTTTTCTTTTTCTAACATTTTTATCTCCTTTTTTAAATTATATATGATTATTATACAGGTTTAGTTGCAGTAAATATATAAAAAACCTCTAAACAAAAAGCTACACCATTTCCTAAAGATATCAATATCGCTTCTAATATGGTAATTTTTTTGTTTTTAAAATGGAACAAAGAAGTTGTTATTGCAATAATTGATAAAACAATAGCTATTCCTAAATTTATTTTTTGTTGAATACTATGATATCTTTCAAGTGCTATCAAAAACATTATATTAGTTAGAATTATAAAAATTGATATCATAATTGATAACACTAAAAAAGTATATTTAGGTGTATATTTGAATTTCTTTTCTTCTTCCATATATTCTCCTTTTTTTATTTATATTATAGGTAAAATTTACTTTTGTCAATAGTATGAAAAGGTACCATAAATATGATACCTTTTATCTTTTATTCTGTTCTTAGGGCTATAACAGGGTCTTTTTTGCTTGCAATTTTAGCTGGTATTAGTCCTGCAATTGTTGTAAGTATTACACTTAATACCACTAATATGATTCCTGCAACAAGTGGTACTTGTGCTTTAACAATAACTCCTGTTAAGCTATATATTACACTATTTATCGGGATAGTTAACAGTATTGTAATACCTATGCCTATCATTCCAGATATTAGTCCAACTATCATCGTTTCTGCATCAAACACGTGTGAAATATCCTTCTTAGATGCACCCATAGCCCTTAAAATTCCAATTTCTTTTGTTCTTTCAAGTACTGATATATATGTTATAATTCCTATCATTATTGAAGAAACTACTAAAGATATTGCAACAAATGCTATTAGTACATAGCTTATTATATTTATAATCTGATTTACAGATTTCATCATTACTCCAACTATATCAGTATAATTTATAGTGTTTTCTTCTTTTCCATCATTCTTTTGAAGATTATTATACTCTTCTATTGCTTCTGCTATTTTATCTTTTGTCTCAAAATTTTTAGGATAAATGCTAATTGCTGATGGTGTTTCTATATCTATTGCTCCAAGCTTTAATAAGTTTTTTTCATAACTTGCATTTTTGTTCTCTGTATATGCTGTCATTAGTTCTGCTATTTCCTCACTGCTAAGTTTACTCATTGCTATTTTTTGTTCATTAGATAATGAATTATAGTCAAATTGAGTATTATTGTCTTCACTTGGAAATTCTAATCCTGAGAACACATTTATTTTTTCATTATCCTTTTGCTCCTTTACTACCTCTGCCTCATTTGATTTATTTATAACATATTCCTCTAAGTATTTTGTATACCCTATTCCTCCTGACATTGCAGTTGCAACTGATTGAGTATTTTGTCTTATTATTCCAACTACTTTTATTTCTTCTGCTGAATTTAATTTATCTTTCATATATTCTTCATCTTCTGATTTATCAAGCCATGCCCCATTTTCTTTTTTATAATAATCAGAATTTAATATTAATTTATATGATAACTGTAGTAATTCTTCGTAAGTATATGAAGTTCCTTCTGCTTTTTCTACTGTTTCTCCCTTTTGAATTCTTTTCATTTTATCTTCTAATTCTTTTTGGTCTTTTAATCCCAATGAATATAGAGTATAATCACTTATTTCATTATCTTTTCCAACTATTAATACAACTTCATTATATTTTTCTGGCCATTTTCCTGCAAGCAAATCATATTGTGTTTTAAGCAATTCTTCATTGTCTAGCATTTCTTGCCATACATTATAATCGCTTGTCATTTGAATGCCCATTCCAGAACTATGTGCCTCTGCCATTTGTCCCATTCCCATCGAATTCATAACAGTACTAGGATTTACCTTTGTAACTTCTTCTTGGCTATTTTTATATAAATTAATATTTAAGTCGTAACTATAATCTATTGCATTACTATTATTCTTTATCCCATTTTCTGTTTCTTCTATATATTTCTTTAGTTCATATAAATTATTTGTTTCAACTTTACTAGATAAAGTGCTCATAAGTTGATTCATAATATCTGATGAATATACTTTTCCGTTCCTCTTTTTCTATATTATTATCTTCTACCTCTCCAAGCATTACTTCCATCATACTTGAAATATCTATGCTTTGATCTTGTATCATTATTGGATAAGAAGAAAGAGTATCTTCTTCTACCTTATTTATATAATTTTGTATTCCTGTTGATATCGCAAGAATTAAAGCAATACCAATAATCCCTATACTTCCTGCAAACGATGTAAGAATAGTTCTAGCCTTTTTAGTCATTAAATTATTTAAACTCAATCTAAAAGCTGTAAAAAACTTCATAGATGTTCTTTTAAATTTTCCTTCTTGATTTTTCTCTTCCTTTTTCCCTTTTATAGGGTTTGAATCCTCTGTAATCTTTCCATCTAGTATCTTTATTATTCTACTTGAATATTTTTCAGCAAGTTCTGGATTATGTGTAACCATGATTATCAATTTATCTTTTGAAATTTTTTTCAATATCTCCATTACTTGTACACTTGTCTTTGTATCTAATGCTCCTGTTGGTTCATCAGCAAGGATTATATCAGGATTATTCACAAGTGCTCTAGCTATTGCCACTCTTTGCATTTGTCCGTCCGAGATAGTTCATTTGGCTTCTTATAAATTTGTTCTTTTAATCCTACTTCTTCTAAAGCTTTTATTGCCCTTTCTTTTCTCTCCTTTTTAGAAACTCCTGATATGGTTAGTGCAAGTTCTACATTTGATAGTACAGTTTGGTGTCCTATTAAATTATAGCTTTGAAATACAAATCCAACAGAATAGTTTCTATATGCATCCCAGTCTCTATCTTTAAAATCTTTAGTTGATTTTCCGATTTATTATTAAATCTCCTGAAGTATATCTATCTAATCCTCCTATAATGTTTAATAGAGTTGTTTTACCACAACCACTTTGACCGAAGGATAGATACAAATTCAGATTCTCTAAATTCTATATTTACGCCTTTTAGTGCTTTTACTTCTTCATCTCCACTTTTATATACCTTAACAATATTATCTAATTTTAACATATTAAATCTCCTTTAGGATAACAATAATGATTTTAATTTATGTAGCAATGCGTAGCATGGAAGCGACTATAGAAACTGTTAAGCATAGAGAAATTGCGTTAGCAATTTTACCTTAAAAAGCTTTACAGTTTCTAAGGAGACGACCAACAAGGAGCAAATAAATTAAAATTATATTGTTATCCTTATGTGTTATTATATAAATTATAGTTCAAATTGAGAATTATATAACTCTGCATAAAATCCATTTTGTTTCATTAATTCTTCATGATTCCCTTGTTCTATAATATTTCCTTCATTCATAACTAAAATTAAATCAGCATTTTTTATTGTAGATAATCTATGTGCTATTATAAATGCTGTTCTTCCTTTTGTTAGTTTATCCATAGCTCTTTGTACTAATTCTTCTGTTCTTGTATCTACATTTGAAGTTGCTTCATCTAATATTAAAAATGGTGTTTCGTCTATCATTGCTCTTGCAATAGTTAATAACTGTCTTTGTCCTGCTGATACACTATCGTTTTCTGTAATAATCGAATTATACCCTTTTGGTAGAGTTCTTATAAAGTGGTCAAGTCCCACTTCTTCACAAACTTTTTTAACCATATCATCAGATACATTTTCCCTGTTATAGATTATATTTTCCCTTACTGTTCCATTAAATAGCCAAGTATCTTGAAGCACCATAGTAAATAATGAATGGATATTTTCTCTTGTTAAGTCTTTTGTTGATATTCCATCAATTTTTATATCTCCACTGTCTATATCATAAAACTTCATAAGTAAATTTACCATTGTTGTCTTTCCCGCACCTGTTGGTCCTACTATTGCAACTTTTTGTCCGTGGCATAGCTGTTGCTGTAAAGTCAGTTATTGTTGGTTTATCATTTCCGTCATACTTAAACACAACATTCTCAAATTCTATTTTCCCTTGCACTTCTTCTTTATTAAGAGTCATAGTAATATCTTTTTGCTCTTTCATCTCTTCTTCGTCTATAAATTCAAATACTCTTTCAGAAGATGCAGCAACTGATTGTAACTGTGTCATTGATTGAGCTATTTGTGAAAGAGGTGACGTAAATAGTCTTACATAAGTTATGAATGCCACAATAACTCCAAAAGATATTAATCCATTTATTGTAAGTACTGCTCCGACTATACAAACTGCAACATAACCAAAGTTACCTATAAATGCCATTATTGGTTGCATAAGTCCTGATAGAAATTGGCTCTTCTTATTACTATCGCATAATTTTTGATTTAATTTATCAAATTCTTTGTTTGCCTGTTTCTTACCATTATATGCTTTTACTACGTTTAGCCCTGAATATATTTCTTCTATGTGTCCATTTAAGTTTCCAAGTTCTTTTTGTTTTGCTATGAAGAATTTCTGAGATTTTTTTAGTATTAATATCATCCCTAAAAATCCTATTAAACTTGCAAATATTGCTGTTATCGCCATTATCCAATTAGTAAAGAACATCATTATAATTGTTCCTAAAAATAGTGTAACTGAGCTTACAAGACCTGCTAAAGACTGATTCATACTTTGAGCAATTGTATCAATATCATTTGTTACTCTTGACAAGGTATCTCCTGCTTGATGTTTATCAAAATATTTAAGTGGTAATCTATTTATTTTCTGAGATATGCTAGTTCTTAAACGTTTTGCAAATTTATTTGCTACATGTGTCATACATATTGACTGGATAAAGTTAAAGAGTGCACTACATAGATATAAACCTGCTAAGAATATAGCTATACTCTTTATTTTATCTAAATCCATAGATCCCATTAAACCCTTTTGTATTTCATCAGTCAGATTTGATAGTTGGTTTGGAGCAAATATTGATAAAATAGAGCTTAATACTGCTAAAATTAATGCTATAACAATTAATATCTTATATTTCTTTAATTCACTAATCAATCTTTTAATAGCACTCTTAAAATCTTTTGCTTTTTCTCCTGCTCCTCGACCCATTACACCCATTGGCCCTCTCATTCTAGGAGCTTTGGTATTTCTATCTTCTATTCCGCATTGTCTAATTCCTCCTTTGAAAGTTGAGATAGTGCAATTTCTTTGTATACTTCGCAAGTTTGTAATAATTCTCTATGCGTTCCAAGTCCTACAATCTGCCCTTTATCTAATACTACAATTTTATCTGCATTCATTATAGTTCCTATTCTTTGTGCCACAATTAAGCTTGTTGCCTCACTTGTATATCTTTTTAATTCTTTTCTTAATTCATAATCTGTTTTATAGTCTAATGCTGAAAAGCTATCATCAAAAATATATATTTCAGGGTTTCTTGCTACTGCTCTTGCTATTGCAAGTCTTTGTTTTTGTCCTCCTGATATGTTTGTTCCCCCTTGTGCTATGTGTGTTTCGTATCCATAATCAGTTCTTCCTATAAACTCTGTTGCTTGGGCAACTTGAGCTGCTGCTTTAACTTGTTCTTCTGTTATCTCTTCCTTACCATTATCTCCATATCTTATATTTGAGTTTATTGTTCCATCAAACATTACTGCTTTTTGAGGAACGTATCCGAAGTTTATTTCTTAAAAATTCTTGCTTGTATTCTTTAACATTTATTCCATCTACTAAAACTTCTCCCTTTGTTACGTCATAAAATCTAGGCACTAAGTTAATTAAAGTAGATTTTCCTGAACCAGTTGAACCAATAAAAGCTATTGTTTCTCCTTTGTTTACTTTAAATGATATGTCTTTAAGCAAATATTCGTCTGCATCAGGATATTTAAAACATACATCCCTAAATTCTACTGTTCCAGTTTCTCCTGATGTATCTTTTTCAACTGTTCCATCTTTAATTGTAACTTCTGTATCTAATACCTCATTTATACGTTTTGCAGATACATCAGCTCTAGGTAGCATCATAAATATCATTGCTAGCATTAGGAATGACATTATGACCTGCATTGCGTATGAACTAAAGACTACCATATCTCCAAAGAGTATCATTTTATCTAGTCCCATTGCTTCATTAATTATATGTGCTCCTACAAAGTAAATTGCAAGTGTTAAGAAATACATTACAAGATACATTACTGGCTGTAATATAGCAAAGGTTTTCTGATTAAATAATTGCTGTTTCGTTAGTGCTGTGTTTACTTCTTCAAACTTCTCTTCTTGATATTCTTCTGCATTAAATGCTCTTACAACCCTAATACCTGTTAG
>CASTFX010000012.1 GCA_949448405.1 uncultured Clostridia bacterium | reverse complement strand
TTTATGGGAGTTAGTAGTCGATATAGGTGGAGGAATTCCAAATGGTAGAGAATTTAAAGCAGCTCAAACAGGAGGACCATCAGGAGGTTGTATACCAAAAGAATATTTAGATATAAAAATAGATTATGAATCACTTGCAAGCATAGGATCTATGATGGGGTCAGGTGGTCTAATTGTAATGGATGACACAAAATGTATGGTTAACCTTGCTAAATTTTATCTAGGATTTACAGTTGATGAATCTTGTGGTAAATGTACACCATGTAGAATTGGAACAAAAAGAATGCTTGAGATACTGCAAAAAATTACAGATGGAAATGGAGAAGAGGAAGATTTAAAGAAACTTGAAGATTTATGTGAAAACATTAAAAATGCATCAGTATGTGGATTAGGTCAAACAGCTCCAAATCCAGTAATAAGTACAATGAAATACTTTATAAATGAATACAAGGAACATGTAATAGACAAAAAATGTAAGACAGGAGAATGCAAAGCACTTGCAGATATTAAGATAGACCCAGAAAAATGTAAAGGTTGTGGAATGTGTAAAAGAAATTGTCCAGTAGAAGCAATATCTGGAGAAATAAAACAGCCACATGTAATAGATAAGGATAAGTGTATTAAGTGTGGGACGTGTATTAGTGTATGTCCTTTCAAGGCCATAAGTTAAATTTGTCCTAAATTGCCATTTGACGTTGTTGTTCTGCAAAAGAAAATCCTCGACGTATAAATATATACGCCTTCGGTATTTCTTTCTTGAACGCCTAGTCAAATAACAATTTTGAACAAATTAATAGGAGGAATTTATATGGAAAATATGATTAAATTAAATATAGATGGACATGATGTAGAAGTAAAAGAACGGAACAACAATACTTGAAGCTGCTAAAAAAGTAAATATTGATATCCCAACCCTATGCTTCTTAAAAGGGATAAATGAGATAGGTGATTGCAGAATTTGTGTAGTAGAAGTAGAAGGAAAAAGAGGTTTTGCAACATCATGTATCCAAAAAGTAGAAGAAGGAATGATAGTACATACAAATACACCTAAAGTAATTGAAGCAAGGAAAACTGTATTAGACTTAATATTATCAAACCATGATAGAGAATGTCTAACTTGTACAAGAAATGGAAACTGCGAATTACAAAGACTTGCACAAGAATTTGGTGTAACAGATATAAAATATAGAGGAGACAGAAATAGGCATGAAATAGACGATAAATCTCCAAGTATTGTTAGAGATTTTAATAAATGCATATTATGCAGAAGATGTATATCAACTTGTAAAAATATACAAGGAATAGGTGCAATTGATTGTACAGAAAGAGGATTTTCATCTTGCATATCAACATTTGAGAATAACAGTTTAAATGATGTAAATTGTACTTTCTGTGGACAATGTATACAAAATTGTCCAGTAGGTGCATTAAAAGAAAAAGACAATACTGATATAGTTTGGGAAAAACTAAAGGAAAAAGATACTTTCGTTGTTGTACAAACAGCACCAGCAGTAAGAGTTGGACTTGGAGAAGAATTTGGACTTCCTATAGGAACTAATGTAGCTAAAAAGATGGTTACAGCACTAAAAAGACTCGGATTTGACAAAGTATTTGACACAAACACAGGAGCAGATTTTACGATAATGGAAGAAGCTACAGAATTTATAGAAAGAGTAAAAACAAATGGTGTACTTCCAATGACTACTTCATGTTGTCCAGCTTGGATAAGATTTGTTGAAATGAATTATCCAGAGTTAATAGACCATGTATCTTCTTGTAAATCACCTCATGAAATGTTTGGAGCAGTTATAAAATCATATTATGCAAAGAAAAATAACATAGATCCAAGTAAGATATTTGTTGTATCAGTTATGCCATGTATAGCAAAGAAATTTGAAAGAACAAGAGAAGATATGCAAGGAGTAGAAAACTTAGATGATGTGGATAGCGTTATAACAACACGTGAACTCGCAAGAATGATAAAACAAGCTCATATTGAATTTGTAGAACTTGCAGATTCTGATTTTGATGACCCAATGGGAGAAGCAACAGGAGCTGCTGCAATATTTGGAGTAACAGGAGGAGTTATGGAAGCAGCTTTAAGAACAGCAGCAGAAGTATTAGAAGGAAAGCCATTAGAAAAACTAGAATTTGAAGAAGTAAGAGGAAGTGAAGGAATAAAAAAGGCAACAATAAATATAGCAGGAAAAGATATAAGAGTTGCAGTAGTATCAGGATTAAAAAATGCAAGAAAAGTAATGGATGAAATGAAAGAGCGGAAAAGCAGATTATGATTTCCTAGAAGTAATGTCATGCCCAGGAGGTTGTATTATGGGAGGAGGTCAACCTATCAAATCATCAAAGACAAGAAACGCAGTCAATGTATTCAAAAAACGTTCAGACTCAATATATAGTATAGATGAAAAGAGTACTATAAGAAAATCACATGAAAATCCATATGTAAAAAGGGCTTATGAAGAATTTATAGGAGAAGTAGGAGGACACGAGGCACATAAGCTACTACACACAAGTTATCAAAAAAGAGAAAAGTATAATATATAAAACAAAAATTCGCAAAAAGCATTGCTTTTTGCGAAAATATATTATAAACTATATAACATAGGAAAAGGAAAGAAGCAGAGTGAATTGCCACCTTATTCTCTTTGATGTTACATACTACTCCACGACTTAGGTTGTGAGACTGATAGATGGGGGTGGTAATCTATGGCAAATACTTTAATTATAATTACTTATTTATTGTATTACTCTTTAATTATAACAGCGATTATAAATATTGCTTTGTTCATCATCATTTTTTGTTTGATACATAAGCAATAAAAAAATAAGTCATTCTGCTTTGCCCGTGGAATGACTTATTTTTAAATCCAAGTGGCAACCACTCTGTGGTTTCCTTTTCCTATATATATTATACATATTATAAAAGTAAATGTCAAATATAAATTAGGAGTAAAGTAATGAATGTAGGATTTGTATCACTAGGTTGTACTAAAAATTTAGTTGTAACAGAAGAAGTAATTGGAATGTTTAAACAAAATGGATTTAATATTGTAAATGATGAAACAAAAGCAGATATTATTGTAATAAATACCTGTGGATTTATTGAAAGTGCTAAACAAGAAGCAATAGATACTATATTAGAAATGGCAGAATACAAAAAGAAAAAATGTAAATATCTAATAGTAATAGGCTGTTTAGTACAAAGATATAAAAAAGACCTAGAAAAGCTAATTCCAGAAGTTGACTTATTTGTATCAATAACAGAATATGATAAACTTTGGGAACAAATAAATAATTTAATAGGTGAAAAATCAAGTAATGTTTGTAAATTAGACTTCTTAAATAGGGTTATAACAACTGGCAACAACTATGCATATTTAAAAATTGCAGAGGGGTGTAGTAATAACTGTACATACTGTGCAATTCCATATATACAAGGGAAATATATATCAAGAAAAAAAGAAGACATACTAGAAGAAGCAAGAAAACTTGCTCAAAAAGGAATAAAAGAATTAATAGTAATTGCACAAGATACAACCAAATATGGAATAGATATATATGGAAAACCTGCACTAGCAGAACTTTTAGATGAACTCTGCAAAATAGATGGATTTAAATGGATAAGATTTTTATATTCATATCCAGAAACAATAACAGATGAACTTATTGAAGTTGTAAAGAAAAATGATAAAATCTGCAAATATTTTGATATGCCAATACAACATATTTCAAATAAAGTACTAAAAAGGATGAACAGAAAAAGTGATAAAGAAAGCATAGAAAATGTTATAAAAAAGATTAGAAAAGAGATACCAAATGTAATACTTAGAACAACTCTAATAGTAGGATTTCCAGGAGAAACACAAGAGGATTTTGACGAACTATACAATTTTGTAAAAACAACAAAATTTGATAAGCTTGGAACTTTTATGTATTCAAAGGAGGACCGGAACTCCAGCTGCAAGACTAAAAGAGCAGATACACTATATGACTAAGAAATCAAGGCATAAAAAAATTATGACTATGCAAAAAGATATATCTAAGAAAAACCTAGAAGAGAAGATAGGAAATTCTTACGAAGTAATGATAGAAAGTACAAGCTTTGACAATAAATATTATATCGGAAGGACATATATGGACGTTCCAGAAGATGATGGAATAATATTTATAAAAAAACAAGAAGAATTAGAGATAGGCGCTTTTGTAAAATGTAAAGTAATAAAAGTGCAAGACTATGATTTAATAGGGGAAGTATGTAAATAGACAACTTGAAAGGAAAATAATATGACAATAAAAGAAGCTCTAAATCAGGGGAAAACTATTTTAAAAAGTAAAGAAGATGGTAGCCTTATTTCAAAAATGTTGCTAGGTTACATATTAGAATTAAGTAAAGAAGAATTAATAGTTAATTCAAATGTTAATCTAAGTGAAGAGCAAAAAGAGAAATTTTTAAAAGGCATTGAACTTGTTTTAAATGGATACCCAGTGCAGTACATAACTAAAACAAGAGAATTTATGGGGCTAAGTTTCTATGTAGATGAAAATGTTCTTATTCCAAGACCAGATACAGAAGTGTTAGTTGAAAATATAATGAGCATTAGCAAAGAATACAATAAAAGTGATATTTTAGAATTGTGTACTGGAAGCGGAGCAATAGCTGTATCACTTGCTAAATACTTAGATAATATAAATATAACAGCAACAGATATAAGCAGTAAAGCACTAGAAGTTGCTAAAAAGAATGCAAATAGTCTACTCGAAAACACTAAAATAAAGTTTATACAAAGTGACATGTTTAAAAATATAACTGAAAGATATGATATAATTATTTCAAACCCTCCATATATAAAGACTAAAGTAATAGATGAATATAACCTTGAATATGAGCCGAAACTTGCTCTAGATGGAGGAAAAGACGGACTTGAATTTTATAGAATAATCATAAATGAAGGATATAAGTACTTAAAACAAGATGGAATAATTGCAATTGAAATCGGATATGACCAAAGGTGTGAAGTAATGAATTTAGCACAGAATAGTGGCAGATATAAAGAATGTAATTGCATAAAAGACTTATGTGGAAATGATAGAGTTATAATTATAAAATAAAGGGGGTAAGTCATATGTCTTTTTCAGCTAAAGTAAAAGAAGAACTAAGCAAGGTAAATAGTTTCTCAAATGAAGAAGCAGTAAAGGCAGAATTATATGGATATCTCCTTACTACTAAAAAAGATAGTAAAAAGATTAAATTCTTAACAGAAAATGAATACAACATAAATAGATTAAACAAGCTTTTAAATAGATTAAAAATAAAATATGATATAAAAATCAATGGCAAGAACTATGTAATAACTTTAAAAAAAGAGGACTTAAATTTAGAAAATAGAAATCGCGAAAACCAAGAGGTATTAAAAGGAATAGTAAGAGGAGCATTCTTAGGAGGAGGACATATAACAGAGCCAAGTAGCAAATACCATTTAGAGATTAGGTTAGAAACAGAAGAAGCAAGAGAAGAAATAGTAGAGATATTAAATAAATTTAATATTGAAGTAAAACTTTTAGACAGAAAGTATTCATACTCTGTATATATAAAAGATGGAGAAGAAATTTCAAAGATACTAGCTCTAATCGGAGCAAATAGTTCAGTTCTTAAATATGAAGATATAAGAGTATTAAAAGAAACAAAAAACAATGTAAATAGAAAAGTAAACTGCGAAACAGCAAATCTAAACAAAACTATAAATGCGTCGGTTGCACAAATAAATGCAATAGAGAAAATAAAGAAAAGAAAAAAATGGAATAGCTTATCTCCAAGTTTACAAGAAATTGCAATATTAAGATTGGAAAATCCAGATGCAACACTTGAAGAACTCGGAAAAATGTTAACAGCTCCAATAGGGAAGTCAGGAGTAAACCATAGACTTAAAAAAATCATAGAGATATCAGAGGAATAAAAGGGGAAGAAAATTTGAAAAAAGACGTAGGACTATATATCCATATACCATTTTGCAAAGTAAAGTGCTACTATTGTGATTTTGTGTCATTTGCAAATAAAGAAGAGTTAAAAAAAGAATATGTGGAAGCGGTAATTAAAGAAATAAAATATAGAAAGTTAGATAAATACAACATAAAAACTATGTACATAGGAGGAGGGACTCCATCAACATTAGATAGTACAGATATTTCTAAAATAATAGATGAAGTAAAAGAAAATTTAGATAAAAATGTAGAAATAACAATAGAAGTAAACCCAGGAACAGTTAATAAAGAAAAGCTAGAAGCTTACAAAAATATTGGAATAAATAGACTAAGTATAGGGCTACAATCTACAGATGATAAGTTATTAAAAGGAATAGGAAGAATACATACATATAATGAATTCTTAGAAACATATAAATCCGCAAGAGAAGTAGGACTTAATAATATAAATGTAGATTTAATGTTAGGACTTCCAATGCAAAAACTAGGCACACTAAAAAAATCATTACGAGAAGTGATTAAACTTAATCCAGAACATATATCAGTATACTCATTAATACTAGAAGAAAACACAAAATTATATGACAAAGTAGACATTGGAGAATTAATTTTACCTAATGAAAAGCTAGAAAGAGAAATGTATTGGCAAGTTAAAAAGACATTAGAAAGTAAAGGATATATTCACTATGAAATATCAAATTTTGCAAAAAAAGGGTATGAATCAAAACACAATAGTGACTGTTGGAAACAAAAAGAATATATAGGAATTGGAGTAGCAGCACATTCATATATGGAAAGCAAAAGATTTTCTAACCAGTCAAATTTAGAAGAATATATAAATAACATAAAAAGCGAAGAATATGAGAAGAATATAATCATACAAGAAGAACAAACAAAGGAAGATAAACAAAAAGAATATATGTTATTAGGATTAAGAACAATAGATGGAATTAATATAGGAGAATATAAAAATAAATTTGGAGAAAACCCAATATTCAAATTTCATAAAGAACTAGATAAGCTTGTAGGAGAGAAGCTACTTGAAGTAGATGGAGAACATATAAAACTAACTAAAGTAGGATTAGATTTAGCAAATTTGGTGTGGGAAGAATTTGTATGAAAGTTTGCACTTTAAGAAAGGAACGATAAATAAATATGAGAGCATTAATTACAGGAGCATCATCAGGAATAGGCAGAGATATGGCAAGAGAACTTGATAAGAGAGGATATGATTTAGTTCTAGTTGCAAGAGATAAGGATAAGCTTGAAAAAACAAGAAAAAGCTTAAACGGAGCAAATATAGAAATAATATCTATGGATTTAGAAAGCGAAGAAAATTGTAAAGAACTATACAATATGGTAAAAGATATAGATATATTAATAAATAATGCTGGATTTGGTACATTTGGAAATTTTGTAGATACAGATTTAGAAAAAGAAATAAGCCTAATAAATACAAATATAACAGCAGTTCACATTTTAACTAAGCTATATCTTAAAGATATGGTAAAGAAAAATAGTGGACATATTTTAAATGTTGCATCTATTGCAGGTTTTATGCCAGGACCGCTTATGGAAGCATATTATGCTTCAAAGGCATATGTAGTAAGATTAACAGAAGGAATAAGAGCAGAACTTAAAAAATCAAAGTCAAAAGTAAAATTGAGTTTACTTTGCCCAGGACCAGTAAATACAAATTTCAATAATGTTGCAGGGGTTAAATTTAATTTAAAATCTCTAACAAGTGAAAAAGTTGCAAGATATGGGATAGATAGAATGTTAAGAGGAAAATTTTTAATAGTACCAGGAATTCATATAAAGCTATTAAGAATAATTTCTAAAATATCTCCAAACAATATAACTGCACGAGTTGTATACTTCATGCAAGAAAGAAAAAGATAGAGCGAAAATACTAAGTTATAAACTAATATAACTTAGTTATTTTTTATAATAAAATTACCCAGCAATTTTCATTAAAAAGATTGCATTTTACATATCACAATGATACAATGTAATATGTAAAAATATGATATCTAATAAAGGCGGGAGAAATACAAATGGCAACCAAAAAGAAAAGTACAAAAAGAAAAAAGAAAGCAAAGCAAGATGCATATATACATGCAATTATAATTATGATTTTTAGTGTACTATTAGCAGTACTAATTTACATACAATCAGGATACATAGGAGAACACCTAAGCCCAATGCTAGGTGGAATAATGGGAGTAATAAAATACCTTGTACCAGTAGGAGCATTCATAGTAGGTGTAATACTTATAAAAGAAGAAAAAGAATTTGTTACGCCTAAAGTAATTCAATATGTAGTTATAGTATTATGCATATGTGCATTTATGACTTCAATGCAATTATCAGGAACAAATAAAGTATTAAATATAAATGATGAATTTTCAGATATTGTAACAGAAGGATACGACCTAGGAACACAAAACAAAGGTGGAGGAGTACTAGGAGTATTAGTTGCAGTACCACTAACCAAAATGTTAGGAACAGTTGGAGCAAATGTCCTTTTAGTAGGAGTTACAATACTTCTTGTCATATTTACATTTGGAATAAAACCAGCAGAGCTTATAGACAAGCTTTCTACTAGAATGAAAGAAGCAAGAGAATATGAAGAAGACGAGGATGAAGAAGAGGAAGAAGAAGTTGTAAGAAAACCTAAAAAGATAAAAGAAAAGAAAGTAAGAGAAGAAAAACCTAAAAAATCTCATTCAGTAATAATGACAGACCCATTTGGAGACGAAGAAGTAGCAGAAAAAATCAAACAAGAAGAAATAGATATAGATATACCACTATCATGTAATGAAAAAACAGAAAAAGAGCCAAAAAATGATGACTATATAGAGGCAAATTTATTTAAAGAAACAGAACAAGAAAAAGCAGATAACAAAAAACAAGTTTTGCAATTAGAACATGCACAAGTTGTGGAAGACCAAAATTATGAATTTCCACCAATAGCACTATTAGAACAAGGAGAAAAAAAGGCAAAAACTGAAAAGAAAACAATTACAGATAATGCTTTAAAACTTCAAAAGACATTACATAGCTTTGGCGTAGCAGCAAAAGTTGAAGATGTTTCAGTTGGACCAGCAATTACTAGATTTGAGTTAAAACCAGCAGAAGGAGTAAGAGTTAGCAAAATTGCAAACTTAGCAGATGATATAGCACTAAACTTAGCAGCACAAAGTATAAGAATTGAAGCTCCAATTCCAGGAAAACAAGCAGTAGGTATTGAGATACCAAACAAAGACACAGAAATGGTACACCTAAGAGATGTATTAGACTCAGAAGAATTTGTAACAGCAGAATCTAAACTATCAATGGGACTTGGAAAAGATGTAAGTGGAGCTAGAGTAATAGCAGATATAGCAAAGATGCCACACTTACTTGTTGCAGGAAGTACAGGTTCAGGAAAGAGTGTATGTATAAACACATTAATTACAAGTATTATATACAAATCAAAACCAAGTGAAGTAAAACTTGTAATGGTAGACCCTAAAATAGTAGAATTATCAGTATATAATGGTATACCACACCTACTTATACCAGTTGTAACAGACCCAAGAAAAGCAGCAGGAGCACTAGCTTGGGCAGTACAAGAAATGGAAGACAGATATGCAAAATTTGCAGCAAAAGGTGTAAGAGATATAAAAGGATATAATAAGGCATTAGAAAATGGCGAAGAGGAAGAACAAAATGCAAAAATGCCTCAAATAGTAATAATTATAGACGAGCTTGCAGATTTAATGATGGTTGCAGCAAAAGACGTAGAAGATGCAATATGTAGACTTGCACAGAAGGCAAGAGCAGCAGGTATGCATTTAGTTATAGCAACACAAAGACCATCAGTAGATGTAATCACAGGACTTATCAAAGCAAATATACCATCAAGAATAGCATTTGCAGTATCTTCACAAATTGACTCAAGAACTATATTAGATATGCCTGGAGCTGAGAAACTACTAGGAAAAGGAGATATGCTATATTACCCAACAGGAATGTCAAAACCTACAAGAGTACAAGGAACTTTCGTATCAGATAAAGAAGTTGAGAAAATAGTAGATTTCTTAAAGAAAGACGGAGAAACTGTATACAATACAGATATTATCGAATCAATAGAAAAAGCAAATAAAACAGATAAAGAAGTAAGTGAAGAAGAGCTTGAAGACGATGTAGATCCAAGACTAGAAGAAGCAATAGAAGAAGTAATATCAAATGGTCAAGCATCAACTTCATTTATACAAAGAAGATTAAAAGTAGGATATGCAAGAGCCGGAAGAATAATAGACCAAATGGCAGAAAGAGGAATAATATCAGGATATCAGGGAAGTAAACCAAGAGAAGTATTAATGTCAAAAGAAAGATGGGAAGAACTAAAGTCAAATCCAGAGCCAGATATGGCAGAAAGTACAGAAGAATAGTTTAAAGTAAAATTTAAACTAGAAAGGGATAAATATGAAGACAAACACTATCTTATTAAAATTCCAAAGCAATAATAATAAGTTAGAGTCAGTATTATCTAAGAAAAAATTTTCAGGAGACGTAAAAAATCTCCTTCTTAGCATGCTATATAAAATAACAAGCTCATATAATGACTATACAAATATAAAAGTAAATGTAGAAAACAGAAACAAATATGCAGAAAATATAATCAAAATAATAGAAAGGTGTGACTCTATTAATATAGTCAAGCCTAACGAAGAACAAGGACAAGAATTTTTAGAAAAAGGAATTACAAGCAAGGTAAATCCATTTTTAAATACAATAGACGTGTTTCCAACAGAAAAAGCTATGCTCTTTGCATTATTTAAGATGAATGATACAAAAATGTATATAGACGAAAAATACAACCTAATAAGAATTGCATTACCAGAACTATTAAATGAAGGAAGAGATATAAACAATATTGAGATTATAAGAGATTTCAACGCATGGTCATGGAATACTTTACCACAAGAAATAAGTAATATTGACTGTAACCTTATATATCAAAATTTGCAGATACTATTAGGGTTTGAGTTCCTAGACAACTGGATGAAAAAAGAACATCAAAAGGAACTATTAAATGAATTAAAAGAAGAATTAAAATCAAAGTACAATAATGACAATGTAAAAAAACTATTACAACTAATATACAGAGTAGCAATAATAGTATGCATTCAAAGGAATGAGAATGAAAAGCAAAGACTATTAGACGAAAAGGCATGGGATGAAAAAGAATTAGAAAGATTAAGTAATAAGCAAGAGCTTGTAATAGAGCTTACACAGATAAAAAAAGATAGGGCAAGAGAAATCGAAAGATTAGACAAGATTATAAATGACGAACAGCTTTTAATAAAAGAATTTGAAGAAAGAAATTCAAAATTATCAGAATATAAAAAAATATTTAGTGTAAATAATTTACTTGGAACTTTAAAAAAAGAAAGAAAAAAGGCATTGGCTGATATAGAGGAAAGTAATGGTTTATTAGACGCAAAAAAATATGTGGAAGTAAAAAAGGAATTAGAAGAAAGCGTAGAATTACTAAGAGATACTATGACACCGATAAACAAAGAAAAGTATAAAATAGAAATACAAAAGATATTTATAGAGTGTCTAAAAGAAAGAGTAAATAATATAGAAAAAGTTGAGCAAAGACAAGAAATAATAGACCTTTTCTGGATAGTAAGATACTATAATTTTATTGTATACGATGAAGAAAGATTTATAAAAGATATAGAACCACTTTGTGAACAAATTGAAGAGCTAGAAGAAAAAATAATAAAAAAACTTTATGAATTTAAGCTAATAAATAATATAACAAAAGATTTAGAAACAGATATTAAAATAATACAGCCAATATTAAGTAGCAGAATAATGAATTTAGAAAATATAAGTATACAATTATTTGATAAGGAAAGAACAATAGAAGTAAACATATATGATGGAAATATACCAGAATTTGGATTCAATATAGAAAACTTTAATAATATATCTATAAAAGGAAAGAAAAAGACTAGATTATTTATAAAATAGGAGGTAAAAATGAAAATTACTTTTTTAGGTGCATCACAGGGAGTTACAGGCTCAAACTTTTTAGTAGAAGCAGCAGGTAAAAAATTTTTAGTAGACTGTGGTCTATTCCAAGGAACAGCAAAAGAAGAAGACAAAAACTATGACGAATTTGCATTTAATGTAAACGAAATAGATTTTATACTACTTACACACGCACACATAGACCATTCAGGAAGAATACCAAAGCTATATGTTGACGGATATAGAAATCCAGTATATGCAACAAAAGCAACTTGTGACTTATGCTCTATAATGCTACCAGACAGTGGACATATACAAGAAATGGAAGTTGAATGGAAAAACAGAAAAAGAAAAAGAGAAGGAAAATTAGGGTATCCACCACTATATACAGCAGAGGATGCAACAAACTGTTTAGAACTATTTAGAAGTGTAGGATACAATGAAATCATCGAGGTAGATGAGAATATAACAGTAAGATATAATGATGCAGGACATATGTTAGGTTCAGCAATTATAGAAGTCTGGATAAAAGAAAATGAAAAAGAAGAAAAGATAGTATTCACAGGAGATTTAGGAAACAACGACATTCCACTTCTTGCCTCTCCAACTATGATAGAAACAGCCGATTATTTAATTATGGAATCAACATATGGAAATAGAATTCATGTTAGAAATGATGATAAAGCGAAACTGTTCCTAGATATAGTATATGATACTATTAGAAAAGGTGGAAATGTAGTAATACCATCATTTGCAGTTCGGAAGAACACAAGAAATACTTTATGAACTAAATAAAATAAAGGAAAACACGCAAGATGATAGTTTCATAAATAAATATAGACTATTGATGGAAACACCAGTATATGTAGATAGTCCTCTTGCAATTTCTGCAACAGAAATATTCAAAGAAAATGAAGATTTATTTGATGATGAAGTAAAAGAAGAAATGGAAAGAGGAGATAATCCACTAGAATTTAACGGATTACAATTTACAAAGACAGCAGAAGAATCAAGAGCACTTAATGAATCAGATGAACCATGCATAATAATGTCAGCAAGCGGAATGTGCGATGTAGGAAGAATAAAGCATCACTTAAAGCACAATTTATGGAATTCTAATAATACTATACTATTTGTTGGATACCAAGCACCAGGAACGCTCGGAAGAAAAATAGTAGAAGGTGCAAAAAATGTAAAAATATTTGGAGAAGAAATAGCAGTAAATGCTAGGATAGAATATATAGAAGGATACTCAGGACACGCAGACCAAGAATGGCTTCTAAATTTTATATATTCATTTATACAAAAACCAAAGCAAATAATCTTAGTTCATGGTGAAAAACAATCACAAAATGATTTAAAAGAAAGAATACTTGAAGAGACCCATATACCAGTTACTATACCTAAGTATGGAGAAATATATGGAATTGAAAATGATAAAGTATACTTAGAAGGAAGGCTAGATTTAGAATCAGTAAGAAGAATACAAAAAATTGAGATTATAAATAAAGTAAAAATGCTACGTGATGAAGTAACAGATATGGAAGATATATTAAAGAATGAAATATTAACAGATGACACCAATGAAAGCGATATAAACAGTATAACTTTAAAACTTAAAGAAATCGAAAAGATTATAGTAAGTATTATAGAATAAGAGCTTTAAAGAAATTTAAAGTAGAAGGAGAAAAATTATGAGAACATACACAAATGATGCAATAATAGGTAACAAAGAATTAAAAGTAGGTTTAACAAACAAAGGAGAAATAGTAAGAGTTTGCTATCCAAATATAGATTTTAGACAATTTATAGAATTTATGCATGTAGGGGTAAAGATAAATGACTCAAATCTAATATATTTACATGATGATGTAAATAATGTATATGACCAACATTATATAGAAAATACAAATGTATTAAGAACAGAAATAAAAAACACATATTTTAATTTAAAAATGACACAAACAGACTTTGTATCAACAACAAGTAATGTAATAATACGTAAGTATACATTTAAAAATGAACATGATATACCACTAGATATAAAATTTTTAGTACATTCAAAAATGACAAGTGATAACAACAATTTTGCTGGAACTAGAGTAATTGACAGAGGAATGCTTCAGTATACACATGGATACAATATGGCATATATTTCAAATGATTTAGAACTAGATAGCTATAAAATAAATGGAGTGGAAGAAACTATATGGAATGGAATACTTAAAGACAAAGACTATATTGGAATGTCAGCTTCAGCTGCTGTAAGTTACAATGTAGGAACACTAAAACCAAATGAATCCAAAGATTTTAGTATATCTATATTCATTTGTGATAATAAAGAAAAAAATAAAATAATTGATATAGAAACACAGATAGACAAAATAAGAAAAAGAAATATAAGTAAAGAATTTCAAAATGCAAAACAATATTGGAGAAATTATTTAAAAACACATTCTTCACTTAACTTAGAAGGAACTCAGTACAAAGATACAATACAAAAAATATATAATAGAACTATTTTACTATATCCATTACTTACAAATTCTAACACAGGTGGAATGTCAGCAGCAATGGAAATAGACGAAGGATTTAGCAAATGTGGTAGATATTCATATTGCTGGCCAAGAGATTCTCTATATATCACAAAAGCTTTAGACCTGCTAAAGATGGAAAGAGAAGCAGAAAAATTCTATAAAGTATTTTGTAAAAACACACAATCAAAAAATGGAATGTGGGAGCAAAGGTTCTTTACAGACTGTACTTTGGCACCATGCTGGGGATATCAAGTAGATGAAACAGCGAGCATAATATATGGAATATATGACCACTACACAAGAACAAAAGAAGTAAAATTCTTAAAGGATAATTTAAGAATGGCAGAAAAGGCAGTGAAATTCCTAGAGACATATGTAGAAGACTTAATGGAAAATAAAAAAGAAATAAGAGTAAGTTATGATTTATGGGAAATGTATGAGGGTGTGAGTATATATTCACTTGCAAGTATATTTGCAGCATATGAAGCAATGACAAAAATATATGCAACAGTTGGAGAAGACATGAAGGATAATAAACTAAAACAAGCTTCAATAGATAAAGATATAGAAGTGATACAAAAACAAATAAAATGGATAAAAGACTATATATCAAAAAATCTATATGATGAAGAAAAGAAAAGTTTTGTAAGAAATGAAGAAGATAAGAGAGTAGATATAAGTATACTTGGTGTTACAACTCCATTTAAGATATTTGGTCCAAACGATAAAAAAGTAAAAAATACAATAGAAAGAATAGACCTAAACCTAAGAACATATACAGGAGGATATCTAAGATTTGAAGATGACCACTATACAGGAAATAGACCATGGGTTATAGCAACACTATGGATGGCACTTTATCATATAGAAGCAAAGAACTATAAAAAAGCTAAAGAATGTTTTGATTTTGTTGTGAGCTCAGCTACAAGTCATGGGTTCTTAGCTGAACAAGTTGACAATAGTAAAATGGAATCAGCTTGGGTAATAGGACTTGGATGGTCTCATGCAATGTTTGTAATCGTTCTAAATGAACTTATAAAACACAAAGAAATAAAATAATTGTACAAAAAAATAGACATATAGGGAACTTGTAGGGACGACCATTGGTCGTCCGTTTACCCACATGTCTATTTTTTCTAATATTCAGCAAATATATTATTGCTTATTTTCATCATTTTTTTCAGAAATTATAGTTGCAATCTGATAAATTAACTCTTTTTTCTCAGGAGTACAATCCTTTAAAATTGAGCTAAGTTCATTATTAAGATATTGATTTGAATTGTCAGATGCACCATTTAAAATGAATGCTTCTGAGACTTCTAAAATTCCACAAAGTTCATTCAAACGTTTTAAATTTATATGGGCTGCGCCAGTTTCAATTCTACTTAAGTATGCAATTGAAACATTTATCATTTCTGAAAGTTTTTCTTGAGTATATCCTTTTTTAGTTCTTGCTTTCTTTAATCTTTCGCCAATAAGTTTGTAATCTAATGCCATATTATCCTCCAATCTAATATAAGCTTAACATATTAGTTAGTATAAACTGTTTTGTAAACTTATATTAGCATGTAAAACTTTTAATTTTAAGAAAGTGAGCAGTAAATATTTACCAATAAATACAAAAAAAGAAAAGCCATAGATACCAGCAAATTATTGAAAATGTAAAGAAAATATCATTGGAAATGATAAAGTGAAATGTTTTCCAAAAATTGCATTATAAATAATGAATAAATATCATTGACAATGTTAAAATAAGAAGGTATAATGATATAAAGAAATACAATTAAGAAACATACGTTAAATTAATGCAGGAGCAAGCATAGCTCAATCGCATAATGAAATGATTAATTTTAATGTTCAACTTAAAAGGAGAAAACCAAAATGAAAAGCCAAAACCAAAACCGTGTAAGCCTAGAGCCTGTACACACACACAC
>CASTFX010000011.1 GCA_949448405.1 uncultured Clostridia bacterium | reverse complement strand
GGCTAAGAGCAAACCCCCAGTTTTACTGGGGGTTATGATTGCAATTTAAATTTAAAAAAATAAAAAATTCTTAAAAAAATTGTAGAAAAATGAAATTTATTGATATAAAAAATAATTTGTGGTAGAATAAACAATATAAAATTTTAGGAAAGGAAAGTTCATATGGAATATTTTAGCAAAAAAATAAGCGAAGTAGAAAAAGAGCTTAAAACGGACATAAATAATGGCTTAAAAGACGAAGAAATACGAGATAAGCAAGACACATATGGATATAATGAGCTTGAAAAAAAGAAAAAGAAAAGTATAGTAGTGAAATTCCTAGAACAATTTAAGGATTTTATGATAATAATCCTAATAATTGCTGCAATAGTATCAGCAGTTGTAGGTATTAAACAAGGGGAAGGTTTTACTGATTCGATAATAATTATGATAGTAGTAATTGTAAATGCCATTATTGGATTAGTACAAGAAAATAAAGCAGAGAAGTCATTAGAAGCTTTGCAAAAATTAAGTGCACATATGTCAAAAGTTATAAGAAATGGAAAGATAGAAATGTTATCTGCAGGAGAACTTGTTCCAGGAGATATAGTGGTACTTGAAACAGGAGATTATGTTCCAGCAGATATAAGACTTGTAGAAGCAATAAACTTGAAAATACAAGAAGCAGCATTAACTGGAGAATCAGTTCCAATAGAAAAGATTACAGATGAGATAAAGGATGAAAAGACAAGTCTTGGAGATAGAAAAAATATGGCTTTTTCTTCAAGTATGGTAACATATGGAAGAGGAAAAGGTATAGTAACAACAATCGGAATGAACACAGAAGTTGGAAAAATAGCAGGTATGTTAAATGAAGTAGTAGAAGAAGAAACACCACTTCAAAAAAGACTAAACGGACTTGGCAAAACACTTGGTATAGCATGCTTAGTTATATGTATAGTAATATTTTTAATAGGTATTGCAGAAGGCAAAGAAATAGTAGATATGTTCATGACAGCAGTTAGTTTAGCTGTTGCAGCAATACCAGAAGGACTTGCAGCAGTATCAACTATAGTTCTTGCAATAGGTATGCAAAGAATGGTAAAGAAAAATGCTATAGTTAAGAAGTTACCTGCTGTTGAGACTTTAGGAAGTGCAACTGTTATTTGTTCAGATAAAACTGGAACACTTACTCAAAATAAAATGACAGTAAAGAAGCTATTTCTTAATGGAAAAATATATGATTTAGAAAATGCTGAAAAAAGTGAATTGCTTGAAAAAATGGTATATGCTAATATGCTTTGTAATGATACAAAAGTAGGAAAAGATAATGAACTTACAGGAGATCCAACAGAAACAGCATTAATTGATATGTGATTTAGGCTAAGCTATGGTAAGGGAATTCTTAAATCAAATTCTAGAGAAAAAGAGATACCATTTGATTCAGAAAGAAAGTTGATGACAACTGTTAATGAAGTAAATGGTAAATATATTGTATACACAAAAGGTGGAGTAGATGAACTTTTATCTAAATGTGTATCATACGAAACAAAAGATTGTATAAAACAAGATTTAGAAGAATATAAAAAAGAGATATACAAATGTAATGAAGAAATGGCAAGACAAGCTTTAAGAGTTCTTGCATGTGGATATAAAGAATTAGACCATATACCAACTGATGAAGAAATGAATAATATTGAGAAAGACTTAATATTCCTAGGAATGTGTGGAATGATAGACCCACCAAGACCAGAAGTAAAGCTTGCAGTAGAAAAATGTAAACATGCTGGAATAAAAACTGTAATGATTACAGGAGACCATAAAATTACAGCTATAGCAATAGCAAAAGAATTAGGAATATTAGAGAATGAAGAAGAGGCAATAACAGGACAAGATTTAGATAATATATCAGATGAAGAGCTTATAAGAGATATTAGGAAATACTGTGTTTATGCGAGAGTTTCTCCAGAGCACAAAGTAAGAATTGTAAAGGCATGGAAAACTAATGGAGAAGTTGTAGCAATGACAGGAGATGGTGTAAACGATGCACCAGCACTAAAGACAGCAGATATAGGCTGTGCAATGGGAAAAGTCGGTACAGATGTTGCAAAAGAAGCTGCAGAAGTAATTTTGACAGATGATAATTTTGCAAGTATTGTGACAGCAGTAGAGGAAGGAAGAAGAATTTACGACAATATATTAAAAGTAATTCAATTCCTTTTATCAAGCAATATAGGAGAAATTGTAGTATTATTCTTAGCTATAATGCTTGCACCGTTACTTGCAAATTGGTTTAACATAGCAGACGTGGGAGCAATTTCACCACTTCTTGCAATACACATACTTTGGATAAATCTAGTTACTGATTCATTACCTGCACTAGCACTTGCAGTAGACCCTGCACAAGATAATATAATGAATAGGAAACCAAGAGATAATTCAAAAGGCATTTTTAGAGGTGGAATGTTATTTAGAGTAATTTACCAAGGCGCAATGATAGGAATATTAACACTTGTAGCTTTTATAATAGGACTTGCTTCAACAGAAGGAATGTTAGATAGTGAAAGAATAGAAATAGCTCAGACTATGGCATTTATCGTTCTTGCTGGTTCAGAACTTGTACATGTGTTTAATGTAAGAAACAATAAAGAGTCTGTATTTAAAACAGGAATATTGGGAAATAAGCAATTAATACTTGCAATAGTTGTATCAGCAGCTTTAGTTCTTACAATACTATTTGTTCCTGCGCTTAGAGAAATCTTTAGTATAGCTATGCTTCCAAAAGAAAATATAATTGAAACAATTTTACTAATTATATCTCCTTTAGTTATAGTAGAATTGCTTAAATTATTTAAAGTCAATACATTAAAAAGTGAGGAATAAAAAGGTGAAGATATGATTGAGGAGAAAGAGAGAGAAGAAGAGAATCAGAAAGAAGTACAACAAGAAAATGAAAATAAATTAATAGATATAAAAGTGCTAAGACGAGAGCTAATAAATAAGATAGTTATAGTTGTAACAATCGGAATTATTGTAGTTATTTTAGCATCAATTGCAGGAATATTAGTATCCCAAGCATATCATAATAAGCTAATAGAACAGTATTTTTCACAAATGGAAGATGCACCAGAAGAAGAGGAAGAAGCTCAGGAAGAAATAAAACTTCCAGTATATTCAGAAGAGGCTAAAAATAGGATGGCAAGTATTTATGATGGGGAAGAGAAAGTCGCATATCTAACATTTGATGATGGGCCTTCAACTAATGTGACTCCACAGATTTTAAAAATTCTAGAGGAGGAAAATGTTAAAGCAACATTCTTTTTACTTGGAAGTAGAGTTGAGAAAAATCCAGAACTTGTGAAACAAGAATATGAAGCAGGACATTATCTAGCAAATCATGGATATTCACATGACTATAAAGCGATATATTCTTCGGCACAGGCAGTGTTAGATGAATATAATAGAACAGAAGAAACTATCAGAAATGCAATAGGAGTTCCTGAGTATTCAAGCTATTTATTTAGATTTCCAGGAGGCAGCTCAGGAGGAAAAAATGCTAAAATGAAAAAAGAGGGAATGAAGCTTTTAGACGAGAATAATGTTGCACATATAAATTGGAATGCACTTACAAGAGATGCAGAAGGTAAACCAACAGCTGAGAGCATACTAAATGATTTAAAGAAAAGTGTAAGTGGAAAAAACAAAGTAGTCGTGTTAATGCATGATACAAATGCAAAACAGTTAACAGCAGATACTTTAAGAGAGAATATCTCATATTTAAGAGAACAGGGATATATATTCAAAAATTTTTATGATATAATGTATTAAATTTCGAAAATAAACATCGTCTTGCTTTGTCAAGTTTCGGATAAAAACTTCAACGTACATCAGTACGACCTCAGCTTTTAGCCTTACTTTCCTAGCAATACTTGTTTCTTTTCAAAATTATGATAAAGTTTTAAAGAGGAGGAATGAAAAATGTCATTAGTTACAACAAAAGAAATGTTTGAAAAATCTATGAAAGAACATTTCGCAATAGGAGCTTTTAATATTAACAATATGGAGATTATGCAAGCAATTGTAGATGCTGCAAAGGAGGAAAAGTCACCAGTAATTTTGCAAGCTTCTTCAAGTGCAATAAAATATGCAAGAGTAAATTATTTAATGAAAATGTTAGAAGCAGCAGTAGAGGAGACAGATGTACCTATAGCTATACATTTAGACCATGGACCAGATTTTGAAACATGTAAAATGTGTATAGATGCAGGGTTTACTTCTGTTATGATAGATGGTTCAAAATATGATTTTGAAGAAAATATAGCAATAACTAAAAAAGTAGTAGATTATGCTCATGAAAGAGGAGTTGTAGTAGAAGCAGAACTTGGAAAACTTGCTGGTATAGAAGACGATGTAAATGTTTCAGAAAGTGATGCTATGTATACAGACCCAGATCAAGCAAAAGAATTTGTAGAAAGAACAGGTTGTGATTCTTTGGCAATTGCAATTGGAACAAGTCATGGGGCATATAAATTTAAGGGAGAAGCAAAACTTAGATTTGATATATTAGAAAAAATAAAAGAGAAATTACCAAATACACCAATAGTATTACATGGTGCTTCAACAGTAATCCCAGAATTAGTTGAAACTTGTAATAAGTATGGAGGAAATATTCCAGGAGCAAAAGGTGTACCAGATGAAATGCTACACGAGGCAAGTGTTAGAGGAGTATCAAAGATAAATGTAGATACAGATTTAAGACTTGCAATGACAGCAGAAATTAGAAAAGTATTTGCAGAAAATCCAGAAGCATTTGATCCAAGAAAATATCTAACACCTGCTAGAGATAAGATAACAGAAGTAGTTAGACATAAAATGAGAGATGTTTTTGGTTCTAATAATAAAGCGTAAAGATAAAGAATAAAAAGCGGTATATAAATTACTAACGCAATTTATATACCGCTTTTATTGATTTAAAATTCAATCTAAATATTATTTTTCAAAGCTCTATCAATTTTTCTTTCAGCATCTTTTTTTGCCATTTCACGTCTTTTATCATATAGCTTTTTACCCTTACCAATTCCGAAGTTCGAGTTTTACAAAATTTCTTTTAAAATATAAACTGATAGGGACAAGAGAATAACCTTTTTGTTGAACCATTCCAACAAGCTTGTTTATTTCTCTTCTATTAAGTAATAGTTTTCTTGTCCTTAAAGGGTCTTTATTTTGTATATTACCATGTTCATATGGACTTATATGTATCCCATAAACAAAAACTTCGCCATTTTTAATTACAGCATAACTATCTTTTAAATTAATTTTTCCGATTTCTTATAGATTTAATCTCTGTTCCAGTTAACACTATCCCGAGTTTCAATAGTATCAATTATATCATAATTGTGTCTTGCAACAGGATTTTTAAAACTTGTACTAGACATTTCTAAAGCCTCCAAATCCGCATAAATATAATATATTATAACATCTATAAAAAAATAAGTAAATAAAATTAAGAATAATTAGAAATCATATAGTTATTTTAAATTGAAAATATGTAAAGATAGAATTATAGAAAATGAGGCAGAACTATTAATGGTCTACCTCATCAAAATATATATTTTTTAACGACTATACTTATCATCTGTCTGAGTAGCATAATACCAAACTAGAGAAACAATTGCTACACCAACGATTGCAAGTATTATCCAAACAAGAGCATTACCAGGGTTACCAACCATACTGTCTGTTGCAGAAGTTCTTGTTGCAGTATATCCATTATTATTTGTCATACCTTGAGCCATATTTTCAGTACCTCTTTTTACGTCATCTGCTCCTCTTTCTACACCATCTCCTATATCTTCCATCATGTCTGTAACTCCATTTTTAGCATCTTTTGCTGCATTTGTAGCACCATTTACCATATTTTCAATTCCACGTCCAGCATCATTTAGCATGTCTTTTGTTCCATTTACTATATTAGCAGCAAAAACGAAATTAGATGTAAATATTATAAGACAAAATATAGATAATATAATTAAAGATTTCTTTAACATATTTATTTCCTCCTTATATTCATAAAATTGTATCAACTATATATATTTTGCATAAAAATTAAATAAATATGCATACAAAAAAACACTAAAATGGAATAAAATTCCTTTTTAGTGTTTGAAAAGAATTTTTGAAAAATTCTAACGTATACGAGTTAAAATTGCAATAGCGAATAATACTAATAAAATACCTAAAACAATTAAAATGATATTTAATATGTTTGATAAAGTTAAATTAGATGAACTAAGTGCTCCTGTTGAGCCAACAGAAATATTTGTATTTGGTGTTGTTGTAGGTGCTGGAGTTACAGTATTATTAGTGTTTGTATTAGTATTAGTGTTAGTATTGCTATTTGAATTTGAACCATAAACAGTGCTATCAGTATTAGGAGAAGAAGATAAGTTCATATTAACATCACTTGCATGAACTAAAGTAGATGCAAATACCATAATTAAAACAAAAATAAGTGAAAATATTAAAATCTTTTTCATAAAAACCTCCATTATATATCAATAATTA
Source organism: uncultured Clostridia bacterium (assembly GCA_949448405.1). Taxonomy (GTDB): domain Bacteria; phylum Bacillota; class Clostridia; order TANB77; family CAG-508; genus JAAWPK01. The sequence continues at coordinate 9,998 of CASTFX010000011.1, read as the reverse complement.
TAATAATCTATTTTAAAATATTTTATAGTATTTTTAAAATATTGTCAATGAATAAATGAAATAAAAAACAAAAAAGATAGTACCATTTGTACTATCCTAAAAACAGTCCTAAAATGTAGACATTTTCAAAAAATTTACTAATGACTATATTTATCTATTTTTAATTTATAGCAAGAGCTAAAGGATAATAGTTTGTTTCTATATTTTTCTTACAAGACCATTAGTCATGTAACCTAAGTCTATAGAAGCTACAGGGGCGCACCGCATAGCTAATGCTGTTAACGTTGCCGTTAGAGTTATATGGATTGTTGGCGTTCACGGTACCGCCGCCCACATAGAACAGGTTGAAATTCGCATTGGTACTGTTTAAGTTGACGCAGCGCGAAATCTCTCCTAAACAACTATACCCAAAACGATTATACTGTAATTAAATATTTTTATCAAGTAAAAGTTAAAGAAGCAAAAACAAAAAAAGATAGTACCAAAGTGCACCATCTTAAAAAACAGTCCTAAAATATAGACATTTTCAAAAAACTTTACCAATGACTATATTTATCTATTTTTAATTTATAGCAAAAGCTAAAGGACAATAGTTTGTTTCTATATTTTTCTTACAAGACCATTAGTCATGTAACCTAAGTCTATAGAAGCTATAGGGCGCACCGCATAGCTAGGGTTCCAAACATTGTTATCAGAGCGATACAAATTGTTGGCGTCCACGCCACCGCCGTTCACACGGAACAGGTAGAAATTCGCATTGTTACTATCTAAATTGACGCAGCGCGAAACATCTCCTCTACAACCATGCCCATAACAATTATACTGTAATTAAGAAAAATTATCAACAAATTTAACAAAATCCGTTAAAAACCCCTTGACAAAAGCCAAAAAATAGTGTAAAGTAATATAGCATTACACCGAAATTTCAAGCAATGAAAGAAGAGGTAAGTTATGGAAAAAAACGTTCAAATAGGCATACTTTGTGACATATATGGAGAATTACTAACTGAAAAACAAAGAGATATATTAGATTTATACTATAACAATAATTTATCACTTGCAGAAATTGCAGAAGAAATGGGAGTAACAAGGCAAGCTGTAAAAGATAGTATTTCGAAAGGAGAGAAAAAACTTTTTCGGGTTAGAAGAAAGCTTAGGAATTATGAAAAAGGAACAAAAACAAGAAAAACAAATACAAAAGATATTATCAGAATTATCAGCAATCCAAACAAGATATACAGACGAGCAAATAGAGAGCATTTTAACTAAAGTTGCAGAAGAATTAAAATGCCTAGTATAGGAGGAATAAGTGTATGGCTTTTGAAGGTTTAGCATCAAGATTACAAGGAATAACCAAAAAGCTTAGAGGAAAAGCAAGGATAACAGAAAGTGACTTAAAAGAAATTTTAAGAGAAGTAAAACTTGCATTACTAGAGGCAGATGTAAACTATAAAATAGTTAAAGATTTTATAGGAGATATAGAAAAAAAGGCTCTAGGACAGAATGTACTTACCTCACTTACTCCAGGACAACAAGTAGTAAAAATCGTAAAAGATGAATTAGTAGAATTACTTCGGAGGAGTAGAAAGTAGGATAAACTTTACACCTAATCCACCAACAGTAATAATGTTAGTCGGACTTCAAGGTTCAGGAAAAACAACAACAGCAGGAAAACTTGCAAATCTGCTTAGGAAACAAGGAAAAAATCCTTTGCTTGTTGCATGTGACGTATATAGACCAGCAGCAATAAAACAATTACAAGTAGTAGGTGGCTCGCTAAATATTCCAGTATTTGCAAATGAAGCTTCAAAAGATGTAGTTCATATTGCAAAACAGGCAATGAATATCGCAATATCAAAATTAAATGACGTAGTAATACTAGATACAGCAGGAAGATTACATATAGATGAAGAACTAATGCAAGAACTTCAAAATGTAAAGCAAGGAATAAGACCACATGAGATACTTTTAGTTGTAGATAGTATGACAGGACAGGACGCAGTAAATGTGGCAACAAGTTTTAATGAAAACCTTGGAATAGACGGAGTAATCCTCACAAAACTTGATGGTGATACTCGTGGAGGAGCTGCATTATCAGTAAAAAAAGTTACTGGTAGACCAATAAAATTTGCAGGTTCACGGAGAAAAATTAAGTGATATAGAGGTGTTTCACCCAGATAGAATGGCAACAAGGATTTTAGGAATGGGAGATGTACTCTCAATAATAGAAAAAGCAGAAGAAGCTTTTGATGAACAAGAGGCATTAGAACTTGAAAAGAAATTAAAAAAACAAGAATTTGACTTAGATGACTATTTAGCACAACTAAGACAAATCAAAAAGATGGGGTCTTTTTCATCACTACTTAAAATGATACCTGGCGCAAATAAGCTAGGAGATATAAAAGTAGACGATAAAGAATTCGTAAAAATAGAAGCTATGATTTGTTCTATGACTAAAAAAGAAAAAAGAAATCCTAGATATTAAATGGAAGTAGAAGACAAAGAATAGCAAAAGGTTCAGGAACAACTGTGCAAGATGTTAACAAATTCATGAAATCTTTTGAGATGACACAGAAAATGATGAAACAGATGAATAACAAAAAAGGTGGAATGAAGAATATGATGAGAAACTTAAATATGAATGACTTAAAGAATTTTAAAATTTAGTTATTAACTTTATAGTTTTAATAAAATTATAGAATATGCAGGAGGTGAAAATAAAAATGGTAAAAATCAGATTACAAAGAGTAGGAAAGAAAAAAGCTCCTTTCTATCATATAGTAGTTGCAGATTCTAGATCTCCTAGAGATGGCAAAATAATAGAGCAAATCGGAACTTATGATCCTATGACAGAACCAGGTGTAATTTCTTTAGATAAAGAAAAATGCGAAGCTTGGATAAAAAACGGAGCTAAGCCAACAGACACTGTAAAAGCTTTAATAGAAAAGGCATAAGTTAGGAGGAAAGACTATGAAAGAAGTTTTACAAACAATTATAGAAAGCCTAGTAGAAGACAAAGACGGAATACAAATAAATGAAGTTAATAATGACAGAAGTATTGTATTCGAAGTAAAAGTTGCAGAAAAAGACATGGGCAGAGTAATTGGAAAAGAAGGTAGAATTGCTAAAGCAATAAGAACAATTTTTAAAGCAGTTGCTAGTAAAGAACAAAAGAAAGTTACAATTGAATTTATAGATTAATAAGGAGAATTAATGAAAAACTTATTAGAAATAGGTCAAATCGTTAACTCATATGGAATAAAGGGATTTCTAAAGGTCGTACCATATACAGATGATATTACAAGATATGAGGACTTAAAAACAGTATATATCGAAAAAAATAAAAAGCTTGAAGAAATGGAAATCGAAGAAGTGAAATATCATAAAAATTTAGTTTTACTTAAACTAAAAGGAATAGATGATATAAATCAGACTTTAGAATACAAAAACTGTCTAATTAAGATAGATAGAGAAAATGCTGTTAAGCTTCCAGATAATAGCTATTTTATAGTAGATTTAATTGATATGGAGGTATATACAGATGAAAATAAACTACTTGGTAAGATAGTAGATGTATTTCCAACAGGAAGCAATGATGTATATGTAGTAAAAGATGAACTTGGAAAGCAAACTTTACTTCCAGCAATAGGCGATGTAATAAAAGATGTAGATGTAGCAAATAAAAAAATGATAGTACATCTCACGGCAGGATTAGGAGAAGATTAATGAAGTTTAGTGTACTTACGCTCTTTCCAGAAATGTTTGAAGTATTAAAAACAAGTATAATTGGAAAAGCGATAGAAAAAGGGCTTATAGAAATTGAAACAATTAATATAAGAGATTTTTCTAAGAATAAACACAAAAAAGTTGATGACACACCATATGGTGGTGGAGCAGGTATGGTTATAATGCCAGATGTAGTATATGATGCATATAAGTCTATAAAAAATGACAATGCAAGAGTTATATATTTATCTCCACAAGGTAAAACCTTAAATCAAGAAAAAGTTAAATCTTTGAGTAAGGAAAAACATATTATATTACTTTGCCGGACACTATGAAGGAATTGATCAAAGAGTTTTAGATGAGATTGTAGATGAGGAAATTTCAATACGGAGATTATGTTGTAACAGGAGGAGAATTGCCAAGCATGGTCTTAATAGATAGTGTATCGAGATATGTAGATGGAGTGATAAGTAAAGAATCAGTAGAAGAAGAAAGTTTTTCAAATGGTAATTTACTAGAATATCCACAATACACAAGACCAGAAGAATTTCGTGGAATAAAGGTTCCAGAAGTATTGCTTAGTCGGACACCATGAAAACATAGCAAAGTGGAGAAAAGAAAAATCTTTAGAAGTAACAAAAAATAAGAAAGTTCTAGGAACAAAGTGACGTAGAAATATCTTATTCAATCAAGCAAAGCGAGATTGTATACATTAATATAATTATATAAAGAAGGAGAGTAGAATAATGGACGTTATTAAGTCTATCGAACATGAGCAATTAAAAAGTAAAGTTCCAGTATTAGATGTTGGAAATACAGTAAGAGTTCATGCTAAGATAAAAGAAGGAAACCGTGAAAGAATTCAGGTATTCGAAGGTATAATAATTAAAAAACAAGGTGGAGGATTAAATGAGACATTCACAGTAAGAAAGATTTCTTATGGTGTAGGTGTTGAAAAAACATTTTTATTACATTCACCAATGGTTGAGAAAGTAGAAGTAGTAAGAGTTGGTAAAGCAAGAAGAGCTAAACTTTATTACTTAAGAGACAGAGTAGGTAAATCTGCAAGAACTAAGGAAAAGGTAGGAGCTAGAATTGAAACTAAGGAAATGACAATAAAAGAAGAATTAGAAGAAGCTCCAGCTAATGAGCCTGCTGTAACAGAAGATGTAGAGAAACCAGCAGTAGAAACAGAAGCTCCAGTAGTAGAGGAGACAGTTGATACAGTTGCAGAAGAAACAGTAGAGACTGTAAAAGAAGAACCAGTTAAAGAAGAAAATAAGACAGAAGAATAATAAAACATATAAATATAAGAAATAGCCGCCCCAGTGCATTGCACTAGGGCGGCTTAAGCTTTTTACAGCCTTGCGCGGGAGAATTAATCGAGCTGGGCAGGCATGAAATCAGGGTCATGCAGCCTGTCAACAATGATGATGGATGCGATGTAGGCAGCAAGATCCATGGGGTCATTGCAAGAATGACCACGTTTCACGTAGTCCCGAATGCTGTCCTTGCATTCTGAAGGAAGTTTCGACAGGCAGGAGTAGTCGATGTCGCCAGGGCGATGGAGATACTTGTTGTCGACCGATCTCAAGCCAGGAACAGGTTCCAGAAAATAGGGACATTTGGTTGCATTTGGGAATACTAAAAGCCGCCATTTGTAACCAGTCATAGCTCACGTCTCCTTTCCAAAAAAATTCACAACTTGCGCTATAGAGTTTAATTATACCAAATTAATCAAAACAAGTCAACATAAAGTGAGGAAAATAGAAGTTATTTATGAAATAAATAAAAAGATATTTAAACCCAAATTAATGAAAATATTTTAAGTTTAATAAAAGTAAAGCAAGACGCTCAACTGGAAAACTTGCAGTTTACGTAATACTATGATATAATAATAGCTATTCATTGAACATTGAAAATTTATATAACGACTTGTACTAGTTCAGAAAAAACTAAAAAACAACACTTGGAGGAATGTCAAAATGAAAAAACTGAAAAATGCGGGAATAGTAGCTATCTTGCCAATTTTAATCTGGGCAATCTTTGCGTATTTGTTTCCATTTTACTTTGCAAAATTTGGTCAAATGATGGACTATGGAGTCCTTTTACGCGCAATAGGTAATGATATGGTTTATTCAATAGAATTCCGTGAAGGTTCAGAGTATTACGAAGTCAAATTAAAAGGAGTGGGCGAAGCAGAATCAGATACTGAGTATCGAGTACATACTATAGATGCAAGCAGTACAAACTATGCGATAAAGCGAGCTAAGGAGGAAGGTGTAGAAGTTATTGAGAATAAAAAAGCTATAGGATTTTTACATTCATTTTTAGGTAAGGTTTTCGTACTAAGCGCTATAGCCTTTACCATTTATTTAGTATTTAGTAAGAAGATGAACGGTAATAAAGACAAAGCCAATAGAAAACAGGCTGAGGCAACTGTTACAGGTAAAGGCGAGTCAGGTTATACAGAAAATGTTAGACACAGCAATGTTAGATTTTCAGATGTAGCAGGCTTAAAGGAAGAGATTATCGAACTTGAAGAGATTGTTGATTTTCTCAAATTCCCAGAAAAATATACAAAACTTGGTGCTAAGGTACCAAAGGGGGTTCTTCTTCACGGAAAGCCAGGAACAGGTAAAACACTTCTTGCCAAAGCAGTAGCAGGAGAAGCACAAGTAAATTTCATTGAAGCATGTGGTTCTGAATTTGTCAATAGATATGTAGGTGTGGGTGCAGACAACATACGAAAGCTATTTAATAATGCACAAGACAAAGCACCTTGCATTATATTTATTGATGAAATTGATGCTATTGGAGGAAGAAGAGATGAAGATGAGAATAGCGAGAGAAAACAAGCAATAGATGAACTCCTAGCACAGTTGGATGGTTTCGAAGAAATAAGTGATATCATTGTGCTTGCTGCAACAAACAATTTAGAACAGCTTGACCCAGCACTTACCAGACCAGGCAGATTTGATAGGACTATTTATATCGGTTTGCCAGATGTTCGTGGTAGAGAGGATATCCTCAAAGTTCATTCTCGGAATAAGCCTTTGCTCGATGAGGTCAATTTGCACGAGATTGCCAAAAAAACAGCAGGTTTTTCAGGCGCTGATTTGGAAAATTTGATGAACGAGGCGGCCATTCATGCTGCAAGGAAAAGTCAGGAAGTGATTACAAATAATGATTTAGCTGAGGCATTCAGGAAGATAACAGTTGGAATTGCAAAGTCCAGCCATGTCTTATCTGAAAAAGAAAAAAATATTACTGCGGTTCACGAGGCCGGTCATGCAGTAGTAAGCATGTTCATGCAGACACAACCACGGGTTAGCGAGGTATCTATAATTCCTCATGGAAGGGCCGGCGGATATACTATGCATGAAACAGATGAGGATAAGAATTACAAATGTAAGGAAGAATTTATCGAAAAACTGGCAGTTCTTATGGCAGGACGTGCAGCAGAGCAAATCTTTATAGGCGATATTTCAACAGGTGCTTCCAATGACATTGATGTAGCAACAAAGATTGCAAGAGACATGGTTGCTGTTTATGGCATGAGTGAAAGTCTTGGACCTATTTCTATTAAGTCCGCTGACACTGGAGATCTCCAGCTTCTAAGTGACAACAAGTTAAATGAAGCAGGAGATGAAGTTGTGGAGCTTATCAAATTTGCAGAACAAAGGGCTACAGAAATAATTAATAAAAACCCAAAAATGCATAATGAACTGGTACAAATGCTATTAGAGAAAGAAAGTATATCAGGCGATGAACTGATGAAACTCTACAGTAAGCATGTTTTGACAGCTAATGCCGAATAAGTCGTTTTATAAATTGAAGTCTTTAATCGTTATGATTCGATGACTAAAAAATGATTGCAACCCTCTAGGTTTCCTAGAGGGTTGCAATCATTTTAAAATTCACCTTAATAAAAAATTAATCTTTTCTCTATTTTTTCTTAATAAAAAATCTGTTATAATATATACAAAGAGTAAAAGAAGGGGTTAGTAAAATGTATAACATATTAGTTTGTGATGATGATAAAGAAATAGTAAAAGCAATAGAAATTTATTTAACAAAAGAGAATTATAATGTTCTTAAGGCATATGATGGCGAAGAATGTTTAAAAATTCTAAAACAAAACACAATTCACTTGGTAATATTAGATATAATGATGCCTAAAAAAGATGGAATAGAAACTATAGAAGAAATAAGAAAAGAACAGGTAATCCCAGTAATAATGTTATCTGCAAAATCAGAAGATGAAGATAAAATAAATGGATTAAATCTAGGAGCAGATGACTATATAACAAAACCATTTAATCCACTTGAATTAATCGCAAGAGTTAATTCAGGAATTAGAAGATATACTAAGCTTGGAAACTTAAAAGAAGACGAAAATAAAAACGTATACAAATCAGGAGAACTTATAATAGATGATAGCTTAAAAAAAGTAACAGTAGATGGTAGAGAAGTTAAGCTTACACCAACAGAATATAATATATTGAAATTTTTAACTAGAAATAAAGGAATAGTCTATTCAATAGAACAAATTTATAAAAATGTATGGGATGATGAGGCATATGGAGCTGAAAATATCATTGCTGTACATATAAGACACATAAGAGAAAAAATTGAAATAAATCCAAAAGAGCCTAAATATCTAAAAGTAATTTGGGGAATAGGCTATAAAATAGAAAAAATGTAAGGAAAGTGATGACTATGAAGGAAAATAAAGTACTAAAAATTTTAAGTTATATACTTCTTCCAATATTTATTGCTATTATAATAGTGTCTGTTATATATACATTTACAAAGGCATCATATAAAAGCAATATGGATAACTACTTTGGAACTACATCTTTTACAGCAGATTATATGAAATTATTAAGTACAATGGCAAGAGTAGCTATATATACAGATAATGATAATTCATATATAGAAGATGGAAAATATAAAATTTATTATAGTGATATAAATGACTATAACTATAATACTAGGTTAAAAGATAACTATATTTTAATAATATATGGTGGAAAAGCAATTACAAATGTAAATGTACAAGATATAAATACAATAGATGATATAATAAAATATATAGAAGAGCAAGAGCGGAGAGAAAACGAATATAGTAAAAGGAAAAGTAGAAAAAACATCTCTTGTTCGGAAATCTAAGCAATTATAGATATTTGTTTGAATTTAACTACTATTATACAGAAAAAGAAAATACTTATGACAAAGTAGATGCTTATGAAAAAGTTGAAATTAATGAAAAGATAGAAGACACTATGTTATATTCAACAGTTTATGATTCAAGTAGCTATGATGATTTTAGGATTTACTCAACATACAAAAAAGAATATGTATTAAGTGATTATGATAATTTAACTTTAGACATATTAAATAAAGTTTCAAAAAATGAAGATATGATTTACTTCTTGCTTCCAATCTCAAGCGTACTTGTAATAATATTTATGACATATCTAGTTACTTCAATAGGACATACAAAAGGAAAAGATGAGATAGATACAAACGACTTAGATAAAATTCCTTTTGAAATATTACTTACAATAGCAATTATAATTATAACAATAGGTTGGGCAGTAGTATACTCATTTGGAAATGCTAGAATGCAAGAATACTACAAATTAATGCTTAGTGGAATAATAACAGCATATTTTGCAGTATATACATCAGTCGCAATAGTTCTTACTACATTTATAAGAAGAGTAAAAGCTAAAACCTTGATGGAAACAACAATATTAGGTAAAATAATAAACTTCTTCAAAAGAGTTATAAATGGTTGGACAAATTTATTTAGAGGTTCAAAAAAACTAACTACGAAATTAATAATATATATATTTTCATATATTACTATAATGTTAATAATACTTGCAGTATTTAATGCAAGATTCATGGGAATATTTATTGACATTTTGATAACAATATATATTTTATACAAGATAGCTCAAAAGATAAAAAGCTTTGAAACTATAGAAGAACACTTGAAAGAGATATATGAAGGAAATATAAATGAACCATTAGATATAGAAAGTGTTGCACCAGAGTTTAAAGAAACAGTGCAGTATATAAACGATATTTCAAATGGGTTTGAAAATGCTATACAAAAAGAGATACAAAGTGAAAGACTTAAAACAGAACTTATCACAAATGTATCACATGATATAAAGACACCACTTACTTCAATAATAAATTATGTAGATTTATTAAAAAGAGAAGATATAAAAAATGATAAGGCTAAAGAATATATA
>CASTFX010000010.1 GCA_949448405.1 uncultured Clostridia bacterium | reverse complement strand
TTCGGACGTGCACGGACGACCAATGGTCGCCCCTACGAGTCCCTACAATTGTTTTTATTGCGAATATGTTTGTAGTTGAGTAATGCATGCCCCTACGAATGATTTGGTGTTTGTATAAAATTATATATCTTTCTGCTTTATCTTACAGCTATGCTGTATGGGTCTGTACTTTCTCCTGTTCCTGTTTCTCCTATATTAGCTTTTAATAAGTCAATTTCGATTACGGGACGCACCGCAAAGCTAGGATAGTAAGTGTTATCGTAAGAGTGATACAAATCGTCGGCGTGCACGGCTCCGCTGCCCGCATAGAACATCCTGAAATAGAAATTGTTATAGTTATAATAGACGCAGCGCGAAGCGAGCCAATACGTAGTGTGCGAGGTTGCCCCTGTGCTGTTTGGTTGCCCTGTCGCTAGGGCATGCTGTATTGTACTTACCCCTTTGTAATTGCTTAGTGTGTAGGTGTAGTATGACCATTTTCCTTTTAGTGTACTTGCTTGTGTGTTTCCGCTATACCAGTTACTTTGCTCTGAAAATCCTAAGCTTCCTGTATAACTTCCATTTATGCTTCCCCATGTCTCATACTGGAATATTCTTGGATACCATTTATTACTTGGTGTATACTCATTTCCATAATCGCTATTTAGCGCAGTTGATGGCGTTACTCCCATTAGTCCATTTATATCTTCTACCTTTGCATTTCTTCCTGTCGCTCCTACACTACTATTTTTATATAATGCGTTACATGCATCATCTAATAACTTTACTCCGTTATTATATCCATCTGCTCCTCTTAATGTTAAATTTGTTGATGGTATTGTTTCTGATACTAGTGTTAATTTATTTCCTTCTGCATTCATTATTCTCCATTTTAAGCCTGTATTTTTTGATATTGTTTGAGCTGTCCCATTTCCACTTCTCTCTGCTCCATCTTGCGTTGTGCTATATGTTGTTGGATTTGTGTCTGCTGGTTTATAGTCAACATATGCTCCTATTTTGTCTTTAAATTGTTCCCCTAGTGATTCTTCTTGTGGTGGTGTCTTTCCTCCTAGTATATCTTCTATTTTCTTTACTGTGCTGTCTATTAAGCTTTCTGTTCCACTCATTATCTCATTTTCTTTTACTGCTTCTCCTGCATAGCCTGTTGCTCCATTTACTGCATAATCTACTATCTTAGAATTATACACTGCTGATATTGATACTGCTGCAAGTATTACTAAGATGATAATAGTGATTATTAGTGCAACAAGTGTGATACCTTTGTCGTTTCTTTGGTTTTGACTTTTCTTCATTTTTTCCTCCTTGGTTTTTTATTTTTAAATTGTTTGGTACAGACGTGCACGGACGTGCAATGCACGCCCCTACAAGCCCCTACGTTTTTCATGGCAAATGTGCATTTATTACATATTTGTCCGTATAATTTATTTCATTTTATCATTTATGATGATATTTTGCAAGATATTTTAATTATATTTTTGTTTCATTAGTTAAAATATATTTTTAAGTGATACTTTGTATTTATCTTTTATATGTTCTATTATGAAATTACATGTATCTAATGACTGGATGGCTATGTTATATTCTTTTGTTTCAATATTACTATCTATTTCTTGTAGATACATTCCTACTTTTTCTAATTCATCATGTTCGACATAAAAACTAAGTATATCACTTTTTTCTTTCCAATTATTTATTATACTTTCCATATTTTTAGATAATGCTGTATCATCTTGTATCTCAAGACTATGTCTTACAGTATTTAGGCTTGTGGTAATTTCGTCCATTGTTTTATAGGTGTTGTTTTGAGTAATTATATCTAAAATCACAATAAAAACAATAATAACAATACATATAATCATTTCTCTTTTCATTATATATACTCCTAACTTTTATTTTTGAAATTTTGCTTTTGTTTGGCAAAATATTTGTCCTTTTCCATCTATAGTTACAATTAATGCTTGCTTAGGATTTATACCAAATTTTGATACTTCATTTTTTAGCCATGTATAGTTTTTTCCTATTGCTTTTAAATTATCTTCCATTATTACACCATCTATTACTAAGTCGTATGGTATTCCTTCATATTCTGGCTCTATTCCAAAGTCTTCTGGAATAGTATTTCTCTTATTTGGTTTTGGTATTACTGTAAGTCCTCCACTTGTTTCGAGTATCGCATATTCTACATCTCCTAGAGAACTTATATTATTTCCTCTTAGTCTTTCTTCTAATTCATTTATAGTAAATCTTTCCTTTACAAGTGCTTTTTCGTCTATTTTTCCTCTATATATAAGTATTCGTGGCTTCCCACATATTATTTCTCTTGCTCGTATACTTTTCATATTAAGTGCAGATATTAATAAGTGCATGACTAAAAGTCCTAAAATTGGTATTATTCCATTTTGTATTGGTATTCCACTTTCTGTCATTGGAATTGATGCAAGGTCTGCTATCAAAATTGATATAACTAGCTCAAATGGTTGAAGTTGTCCTATTTCTCTTTTTCCCATTAATCTCATTACTATTAATATAATTATATAAAGAAAAATTGATCTTAAAAATGTTGTTAACATATTTTTTTCACCTTTAAAATTTGATTTTTAAATATATTTTTAGCATTTAACTAAAAAAATATTCTATATTTGAATAAAAATATTTTTTTAGTTCATAATATATTCGAAAGATTTTTTCTTTCTTAAAAATTGCATATTAAAATTTAAGGGGGACAAAAAACAATGGACAATAATCAAGCAAGTTCAAGAAGTAATACTGGAAACAGTGCTTGGCAAATTATAGGTAGACTTGTTGTTGCTGCAATAGTTCTAGGAGTAACTGCTTTCTTTACACCCGGATTTTCTATAAATAATATTTGGTCTTTAGGGTTAGCTGCTATAGTTTTAACTGTAATGGACTATTTAATAACTAAGTTTACAGGTTTACATGCAAGTCCTTTTGGTAAAGGTTTTGTAGGTTTCGTTTTAGCTGTTATTACTTTATATGTAACTCAATATTTTGTTGCAGGATATTCAATATCTTGGATGGCTGCAATAATAGGTGCTCTTATATATGGTGTAATTGATTATTTTATACCTGGCGACCAAGAAATGTAGTGATTTAAGAGTAAAATAGTATGTGGGCGATTTTAATCGCCCCTTCTTTTTAACTTTATAATTTGTATTGATATATTTTAAATTTTTTTAGGTTTAGTATTGCATTTCATTTAATTTTATGGTATCATATTATGCGATATAGTTTAGAAATTTAAAGATCGGAGGTGCAACATAGGTTATGCCAAATATTAAATCAGCTATTAAAAGAACTCAAATTATTGAAAAGAAAACTTTACAAAATAATATGATTAAATCAAGTTATAAAACAGCTGTTAAGAAGTTTGAAAGCGCAGTTGAAGCTAAAGACGTTACTTCTGCTGAAACTCTTTTCGTAGAAGCTACTAAAAAAATAGACCAAGCTTGCAGCAAAGGTGTTATTGTAAAAAATACTGCTGCTAGAAAAAAATCTAATTTAGCAAAAAAACTTAATGCTTTAAAAGCTTAAGTAAATTACATAGCAATTTTAAAGACCGAAGATTTCTCTCTTCGGTTTTTGTTTTGTTATTTGCACTTATATTGAATATTTTAATTAAAAATGCTATAATATATTTTACAATACTTTTAAGGAGGGTAAAACCTTGCTGTACTCAGATTCTCAGACTCTTGATCCCATGGTAGTAAATGATGTCGGCTATGACTATACAATGGCACATCAAAACCGGGAGTTCAGAGTCTTGGCAGCAATTTCTGATGCTGCAACTGCCTCTCATTGGCAATTGACTTCTGGTCAGGAAGTCCGCTTTTCGACTACTCTTTCGAGGAAACAATGCTCTGAAGTGCTCTCAAGGCTTGGACTTGTTCCTGAATCAATTTCTGTGACCAAATGGTTAGGCATCTTCAAAAAGGAGGTAACAGTCAAGTTCTAAGCTCTTCAAAAGGCGGGGTGGTACTATTCACCCCGCCTTTTCTTTTAATTATATGGATTTACATGTACCATACAATGTTTAACAAATTCTATTTCTTCTTCTATTGATTTATGTATTTTTTCTGCTATTTCATGAGTTTCTGTTAGTGTTTTTTCTCCGTCTGCGCTTATTTCTACATCTACATATATTTTATTTCCGAATTTTCTTGTTTTGACCTCATCTATTCTCATTACCCCAGTTTGCTTATTTATTACTTCATATATTTTATTTACTGTTTTTTCATCACATGCTTCGTCTGTCATTTTTCTTATAGTTTCTATAAAGATTTCTGCTCCTGCTTTTATAATAAATATTGCAATTACTATACTTGCTATTGAGTCTAGAATAAGATATCCAAATCTCGCTCCTAGTATTCCTATGAAGCTTCCTATTGATGATAATGAGTCTGACCTATGGTGCCATGCGTCTGCCATTAATGCTCCAGAATTTATTTTTTTTGCGACGCTTCTTGTATACCAATACATAGCTTCTTTTACAATTATTGATATAACTGCTGCAATAAGTGCAATTACCCCAGGTATTACAAAGTTTTTGTATTCTCCTGAAATTATCTTTTCAAATCCTGTTATACCTATTCCTACACCTGTTATTATTAGTATAGTTGAAAGAATTATTGATGCAACACATTCAAATCTTTCATGACCATATGGATGTGTTTTGTCTGATTCTTTATTTGATAACTTAACACCTATTATTACAATCACTGTACTTACAACGTCAGAAGCTGAATGGATAGCATCTGATATCATTGCACTTGAATGTGCGATAATTCCTGCTATTAATTTTATAATTGATAAAACAACATTTATTACTATTGTTATTTTTGATACTTTTAATGCTTCTTTTTCTTCCATGAAATCTCCCCTTTTAGCAAAAATATAAACTCTGTAAGATTTATCATCCCACAGAGTTTGTCTGCTGCTAGTAATCTAGCCCGGCTATTGCCTGATTTTATTTATATTATATTCACTTGTTTTTATTTTAGTTCTTATATTTCTATTGCTTTTACAACTAATCTTTGTTTACCTGAATTATGGCATGTGATTAGAGTTATTTCTCTTTTGCCATTTGTTTTTTGTGTTGTGCATCTTGTGTCAGTTGGGTCTATTATGTATTTATCATATACTTTATATGTAACTACTTTTCCTGTTGCTAAATCTTTTAGCTCACATGTATCGCCTGCTTCTATATTTGATAGTTTTCCAAACATTTTTCCACTCTTATAGTTATGTCCTATTATTACATAGTTTCCTACTTGATTTGGATCTGGCCCCCATAATTTGTTTAAAGAGGTTTTTAAAAGTTCGTCTGAAGTATCTGAAAGTACTGGATATTCTATTCCTAGCTTTGATATAGTTAACACTGATTCTAGATAATATTTTGTCCCATCACTTGCTGTTGCTTCTACAAGTTTTGATTTTGCGTTTCCTTCTTCTGTTGTTCCTTTTACTAGATCTGATATTTTTATTTCTGTTTTAGTATTTGATGGATTTTCTGATAATGTTACAACTAATACGTCATTGTCAACTGATACTGTACTTAAAGTGTCATCTTCTTCTTGAATAGATAATAGTAGTTCTTGTGATACTTGTTCACTTTTACTTCTATCGTATTCCGCATATATGTAGCACGAGAATAACGTACATGCTAAAAAAATAGATAAAAAGAAGTTAAATCTATATATTTTCCCCTTTTTTCTAAATTCTGGTGTTACTATTAATTTCTCTGTTACTAATATTTGGTTCATTTGTACCTCTCCTATGAAATTATTATACACTATACATGTTATTTTTTTCAAGGTCTTTTTATGATTTTACTGTTTTTTCCATAGGGTTTATTCTGATTTTTCTTTTAAAATTTGATTTCTTAAATCTATTGTGTTTGGGTGTATTAGTCTATTCATTTTAATAGATTTATTTAATACAAAGTCTATTGTTGTTAGTATCGCCATATCTAAATCTGTTTTTGCTATTTCTCTTAATTCTATTACTCCCTCATAATTTCTATTTTCTTCTATCTTATCTGCTAAATATATTATTTTTGAAAATCTGTCCATATCTTTGTGTCCAGTTGTGTGATAAGTTATTGCTTTTTGTATGTCTTGGTCTACATTATATCTTTCTTTTGCAATGCTTGCCCCAAGTTTTGCATGCATTAACCCCCATTGGAATTTTTCTATTTCGTCTACTTCTATATTATGCTTTTTTGCGTAAATTTCGCCTTCTTCTTTGCTTATTTCTTTTGCTATATCATGTATAAGTCCTGCAAAAGCTGCTTTTTCTTTATCTTCCCCATAAACTTCTGCAAGTTCTATTGCCATTTTCATAGTTCCGAATAGAGTGAATATATCTTTTTTCTGTTAGCAAACTTTTTAAATCTTTTTTCACTTTTTCTATTTCTTCCACTTATGTTTTCCTCCACTATTAATATATTTTTCTGTATGTTCTATAGTTTTTTAGAACTTTTCTTATATAATTATTTGTTTCCTTGTATGGGATATTTTCAATGTCTGTTCCATCTTTTTTTATTACTTTATTTTCTATCCATTTATTTACTGTTCCAATTCCTGCATTATATGCTGTTATTGCTAAGCAGTAATTGTCTTCATAATAGTCTAAAAGTGTTACAAAATATTTTGTCCCAATTTCTATATTACATTTTGGATCTTTTAAATTAATATTTTCTATTTTTAGTTCTTCTGCAACTTCATTTGCTGTACTTTCCATTAGCTGCATAAGTCCTACTGCTCCACTTTGTGATACACTATTTTCATCAAAATCGCTTTCTGCCTTTATTAATGCATATATCCAGTTTTCTTCTATACCATACTTTTTAGAATACATTGATACATATTCTTCAAATTCTTTTGGATAGAGTTTTTTTAGGCTTATATTATATATCTGATATATGCATATACTTAATAAAGCTATAATTAATAATATGATTAATCCTTTTTTCAATTTTTATCCTTTCGCCTGATTATTTGCAGCCATACCAATTATCAGCAGTTGATACTTCTGCAATTAATGGTACTGATAGCTCTACTATCTGTTCCATTGATTTCTTTAGCATTTCTTTTACTTCATTTTCTTCTTCTTTTGGAACTTCTAGTAATAGCTCATCATGTATTTGAAGTAATAGTTTTGTTTTTAATTTTCTTTCTTCTATTTGCTTTTCAACTTCTATCATGGCAAGTTTCATTATATCTGCTGCTGTTCCTTGTATTGGCATGTTTAGTGCTGCTCTACTTCCAAATTGTCTTACCATAAAATTTTGTGATTTAAGTTCTGGCACATTTCTTCTTCTTCCAAATTCTGTTGTTACATATCCTTTTTCTTTTGCTTCTTCATTATTTTTATCCATGTATTTTTTTATGCCACTATATTTTTTTAAATATTCTTCTATATATTCTTTTGCAACTTTTCTTGGAACTTTTATTTGTTCTCCAAGTCCAAAGTCACTTATTCCATAAACTATTCCAAAGTTTACTGCTTTTGCTTTTGATCTTTCTTCACTTGTTACTTCTTCTATGTCTTTATTAAATACCTTTGATGCAACTTCTCTGTGAATATCTTCTCCTTGTTTGAATGCATTTATCATATTTTCATCTTGTGAAATATGTGCAAATACTCTAAGTTCTACTTGTGAATAGTCTGCATCAATAAATATATTTCCTTCTTCTGGTTTGAATGCTTTTCTTAGTTGTTTTCCAGGCTCAAATCTTGTTGGTATATTTTGCAAGTTTGGCTCTGTACTACTTATTCTTCCTGTTGCTGTTACTGTTTGATGGAAGAATGAATGTATCCTATTTGTTTTAGAATTTATATATGGTATCATTCCTTCTACATAAGTTGAATTTAGTTTCATAAGTTGTCTGTAATCAAGTATTTCATTTATAACTGGGTGTTCTTCTCTTAACTTTTCTAATACTTCTACATCTGTTGAATAACCACTTTTTTTCTTTTTTTGTACTGGAAGCTTTAAGTCTTCAAATAAAACTTTTCCAAGTTGTTTTGTTGAATTTATATTAAATTCTTGACCGCAAAGATTATATATCTTTTCAGTCTTTTCTTCTATTTCTGATTTTAATTTTCTTCCATATTCTATAAGTTCTTCTTTGTCTACATATATACCATTATATTGCATTTTAGCTAATACTTTTGAAGTTGGCATTTCGATATTTTTAAATAGGTCTAATTCTTCTTGTTCTTCTATCATTTTCATTGTAACAGAATATAGCTTACTTATACAGTACACATATAGAATACTTTTTTCTCTTTCTGCTGTGTTTTTTTCTTCTCCTATTATGCTGAATAAGTCTAATTGTTCTGTTTTTTCTTCTTTTTGTATAAATTTAGATATTTCTAAATCTAAGTATCTTAATGCTAAAGTTTCTATATCATATTTGTTTTTAAGTGAATCTAATATATATCCTGCAACCTCTGTGTCATATTCAAATCCGTTAAGCTCTATGTTATTTTGTTTTAGCAAAATATAGTCTTGTTTTAGTTTGTCTCCTATTTTTCGTATCTCTTCGCTTTCAAAGATTTCTTTGAAATATTTTTTTATAGTTTCTAGATTATCTATATAATACACTTTATTTTCTATAATAATACTTATGCTACAAATCTTTCTTTTTATTATGCTTTCATTATTATCTTCTTCAATGGTATTTAGATAATAGATTATTTTTTTATTTTTCTTTATTTCATTTGTTAGTTTTTCTAAATCCTGATTATCTAGATTTTCTTTTATTTCTATTTCATCAAATGGATTTATCTCAGTTTTTCCATCTCTTAGAGAAAATCTATCTATATATTTATTAAATCTAAGTTTAGTAAATATTTCTAGTACTTTTTCATTGTCCCATTCTTTTCTTTCTAAGTCCTCTATTTTTTCATCTATTGGACTTTGTGTGTTTATTGTACCTAGTTCTTTTGAAAGAAGTGCTGATTCTTTTCCGTCAATAATCTTTTCTCTAAGTTTTCCTTTTATTTCATCTGCTTTTCCGATTTTCTATCTGTTCATATAAATTATCAATAGTTTGATATTTTTTTATAATTCCTAGTGCTGTTTTCTCTCCCACTCCTGCAATTCCTGGTATATTATCTGATTTATCTCCCATTAGTCCTTTTACTTCTATTAGTGATTTAGGTTCTATACCATATTCTTCTATTATTTTTTCTTTATTGTAATCATCTTCTTCTGTCTTTCCCATTTTTGTTCTTGGTATTCTAATAGTTATTTTATCTGTTGCAAGTTGGAAAGTATCTCTATCACCTGAAAGAATAGTTACATCATATCCTTTTTCTCCGAGCCTTTGTGCCAAGAGTTCCTAAGATGTCATCTGCCTCATATCCTTCTTTTTCTATTATCTTTATGTTCATAGCTGTAAGTACTTCTTTTATTAATGGAAGTTGCATTGCGAGTTCGTCTGGCATTCCTTTTCTTGTTCCTTTATATTCTTTATACATTTTATGTCTAAATGTCTTAGCTTTTAAGTCAAATGCTACCGCCATATATTCTGGCTCTAGATTATCTAGAATTTTGAACATTATGGCTAAAAAGCCATATACTGCGTTAGTATAGAGACCATCTTCTGTTTGAAGCATGTTTCCTCCACTTATTCCATAAAATGCTCTATTTAATATACTATTTCCATCAATTAAAACTAATCTTGGCATAATTTTACCTCCACTGTAAAAACTCAAAAGCCATTAAAGCTTTTGAGTCTTTTTATTATTCAACTTCTTTTTTCCATAATCCGTGTTTGTTGCAATATGCATATAATTTAGCACCTTTTACATATTCAAAAGTTACTTCTGGTTTATCTCCTGGTTTTAAATATGTAATTCTTTCTTCTTTATCTGATACCATTGCAATCCACTCTATGTAGTGTTCTTCTTCCATTACATGGTTTACTCTAATTACTATTTTATCTCCTTTTACTTCATATTCTGGTACATGTTTTTCTATTGCTGCGTCTACTGAATTTGGAACTACTGTTATCATATTTTCTCCACAACAACTTATGCATTCACAATCCTCCATTACTCTTACTACTGCATTGCAGTTTTTACATTTTTTTAAAATTAATTCTTTTGACATATTATTTTCCTACCTTTCTATTCTTTTACTAAATTTTTACTTAATTCTTTTAATTTTTCTTTTGTTTGGCTATTTAATTTTGTTTTAATTGTAACTATTGGTTCAATAATTTCAATATCTTTCATTGTTTCCATTATACCTTTAATACATTTAGCAGCATTTGGTGCCCATGAGCCATTTTCGATAATTCCAATTTTTCTGTTTTGATAGTTCTTTTCTTTTAGTACATTTAAAAATGAGCTTAGTTCAGGAAATATCCCCATATTATATGTTGAACTTGCAATTACCATTTTTGAATATTTAAAAGCTTCTGATACTACATTTGGAATATGGCTTCTTGATATGTCAATGACTATGGCTTTTTCTCCTTTTTGTTTTAAGTCTTTTTCTAGTTCATATGCTGCTTCTAATGTGTTCCCATGTAAAGAGCCACATACAATTAGTATTCCATTTTCTTCATATTCATACTTGCTCCATGTATCATAAAGTCCTATATAATATTCTAGGTTTTCTTTTAAAATTGGACCATGTAAAG
Organism: uncultured Clostridia bacterium; assembly: GCA_949448405.1. Classification (GTDB taxonomy): domain Bacteria; phylum Bacillota; class Clostridia; order TANB77; family CAG-508; genus JAAWPK01. The sequence continues at coordinate 7,140 of CASTFX010000010.1, read as the reverse complement.
AGCATATCATATTTATCTCCAAATTTGAAGCTTTTTTTAGAATATTTTGTACTTGAATTCCATATTTTCCTACGATATTTATGTAATACCTTCTTGCTTCTTCTTTCCATTCTTTATCTAATTCTAATGTTCCAAAGTTTCCAAATGCATCTGCTGAAAATAATATTTTTTCTTTTTGTTCATATGTCATCATTACTTCTGGCCAATGTACCATTGGTGCCATAAAAAATTGTAATGTATGATCCCCTGTAGAAAAGGTATCTCCTTCTTTTACTGAGACTTTCCTGTCTGAAAAATCTATATCTATGAATTGTGGTAGCATTGAAAATACTTTTTCATTAGATATTATTTTTAAATTTGGATATTTTTCTAGGATATCTCCTATGCTTCCTGAGTGGTCTGGTTCTAAGTGTGATATAACTAAATAGTCTGGACTCTTTCCTTTTAATTCTGTTTCTATATTTTTAAGCCATTCTTCTGTTTTCCTCTTGTCTACTGTATCCATTATTACTATTTTTTCGTCTAGTATTAGATATGAATTATATGTTACTCCATTTTCTAATATGTATTGATTTTCAAATAGGTCCATTTCTTTGTCATATACACCTATATATTTAATTTTGTCTGTTATGTTCATTTTTTAACTTCTCCTTTACTTATCTATAATTGTCTTATAAAGTGCGTTTCTTAAAAGGTCAAATAGTGTTCCACTTTCGTCATATTTTTTAGTTTGTTCATTTTGAAGTAACAATTCTTCATAGTTAACATTGTTTAATTCTTGTACATTGTTTATCATATAGAATTCATCTTTTGGCATAATTAGATTTCCTGTTAAGTCTATAACATTTCCAATATTGTCTAGTACAAATGAATGATAATATTTATGTCCTAATCCTTTTGTACAAATAGCTGTAACTGCTTTATATGATTTGTACTTACTTATTAGATGAAGTGTTACTTCGTGGCATCCATCTATTAATTTATCTCCTAGTTTATTCATGAACTCTAGTGTTTCTTTATCATTAACAAAATATTCTTCTGCTTTTCTAAAATGTATCTTTCCAAAGTCTTTAGTAATAATTTCATATATTCCATTATCATATACAAGCATTTTTTCTATAAAATTTGCTTCTACTAAAGTATCATATACAACATTTACATTTTGTTTATTTCTATTTACCGTCAATATTAAACCATAAATCATAGTTTTATTTAATTCTTTATAGTCATAGTTTATATATTTTAATCCTTCTAATAATTCTTTTCTATAAAACTTTAGAAGCCATCCTCTAAGCTTTGAATATACTTCTACTTCATCATCTGATTTTGCCATTTTGAACAAATCTTCATTTATATTTTTATTCAAATACTCAACTAATGTTTTCGCTTTTTCTCTTTGAATATTATCCCAGTTGTTTTCATTTGAAGTACAATATTCTGATAATCTTATATTTTCTTCTGCTCGTTTTTTCCAATGCTCAGAGATTAATTCAATTATTCCTTCTGCTTGTTTTATATAGTCTTTTTGTATCGTTTCAAATGTGCTGAAAGTATTTCCAGTATTTATACTTGTTATCTTTCCTTTTTTAAATCCGCCTGCAAGTCCTATCATTTCTCCATGTTCTTTTAGTTTACCATTTTTAGCAGTAAATTTATAGATATAGTAAACTATATTTTCTTTTTCTAGGGTATCTACTAATTCTATGTTTTCTGGATTTTCTCCTAATTCTGTTGGATATATAAGCCAATCTATCATTAAAGATTTTGCTATCATTTTTTGTGTTACAATATCTTTAGGAATAACTGATAATTTATTTATATTTTCTAAAACTTGTACGATTTTATATGTATAGTTGTCATCATCTATTAGTTCTTGTAACTTTTTCATATCTATTTGTATATTATTAACTGCTTGTGCTTTGATTAAAAATACTCTTGAGCTTTGATTAATGTTTAGTTTATCTATTTCTTTTATTAATTCAAATGTTTTTTCATTATTAATATAGCATGCTGCATCTAATAGTATTTCTAGGGACATATAGATATCTTCTTCTATCTCTTTTTCTTTAAATAAGTTAACTATATATTCCAATTTATCATTTATGCTTTCTATGATATCTTCTCTTTCTTTTTCTGTCAGTAAGCTTCCTGTTGGGTCTGCATTAAGCAAAATTAGATACATACAGTCTGCAATTCCTCCATTAGCATATTTTACAACATATGCTAATGTATTTGCAAAGGATTCGAATTTAGCTTTGAATATTGGAATATTTTCTAAATTTGTTATGAATGGGAGTTTGTCAAATGTAATTTCAAGTATCATGCAAAATATAGAAAATTTTATTTTATTGTTTTCTCTATATAAACTTTCTAACATATATGGCATTTTGTTCATATCAAATTCTAAAATGCATTTTTCAAACTCTTTCATTGTTTTTTCTGAAAAGCTACTTATCCATTTTTCATATTCTTTTATGTCGATTTCCCAGTTTGATATTATTTCTTGTATCTCTTTTTCATCTTTACTATTATTAATTTTATTTTTTAAACTTTCTAAATTCTTTTTCATTTTCTAAACTTCCTTATCCTTCTTTATCTGTTTTATGTATCTGTCTTCCTCTGAGAAGATACACCCACAATATTTTTGCATATATAGTCCTAGTTCGCGTGCTTTTGCTTGTCCTTCTCTAAATCCAATTCTAAAGTCTCTATATAAAAACTTTATTCCATACTCTTTTGCGATTTTTTCTGCTTGTTCTTTTAAAATCTCATGTTTTTGATATGGACTTACTAAAAGAGTTGTACTAATTGTATCATAGCCATTTTCTACTGCATATTTTGCTGTTTGAGTAAGTCTCACTTTATAGCAATAATTTGCACATCTATTTTCCAAATCTTCTGATACATTTTTACAAAATTCTTTTAATCCATAATCTTCTTCAAATATAGCATTTACATTTATTGATTTTGCATATTCTTTTAAAGTATCTCTTCTTGTTTTATATTCAATATATGGGTGTATATTAGGGTTGTACCAATATATAGTTGGTTCTATTCCTTCTTCTCTTAAACTGTCTATGCAATACACACTACATGGTGCACAGCAAGTATGTAGCAATAACTTCATTTATTATTCCTCCTAATTTGAGCAAGAGTTAATATTTAATTATGCCTCCTGCAGCATTCTCATAAATTACTTCTCCTCTTTCAAATACTATGTCTTGTACTCTTTTAAAATATCCGCTTCTCTTAAAATATACCATATAATCTACTTTTCCAATTTTTTGATATGCTGTCATTGCTTTTAGAGTTAGTCTATCTTGCCCACTATAATGTGGGTCATCTAAAAACTCATCATAATTTACATATCTAAACATACTATATTGCCAATATAATTGTTCTGAATCTGCCATAAATTCTACTGAATTATTTTCAAAGTCTAAGTTTTCTTTGGCGTATCTTAAAAGCTCAATTTCAGCTAAGTTATAGTCAATTGGTCTATCTTTAATAATGGTCTTATTTACTCCAAATATTTCTGTTACATTTGCTATACTCTCATAATCATTAAATGGTCCTTTTCCAAGTGGTGAACTCACTAATAGTAAGTTAAGCACTACAACTCCTACATAAAACCCTACTAGTATATATGATAATTTTTTATTTATTTTGCTACTTTCATAAATATACATTAAGCTTCTAAAATTCATGTACATTAATAATATCCATAGTGCATAATAGTTTTTCATTACATAATATACTGATACTTTTTCAAACACTATTCCTAAACTTAGAATTCCTATAAATCCTACTAAGAATATTAAAACTATAATATCACAAGAGAAAAAGTCCTTTTCTTTTATTTTTCTGTATATGTAATACATTACAAGTGGTATTAGTAAAAGTGTATTAGAATAGAAGTTTACATATATGTATCCATATAGTGTAAATCCTTTGTTTAATAGATGAGATGAAAATTCAAATGTACTTTTTAACGCTTCCCAGTCATCTAAATGGAATATATTATATATTTGTGGTGTTATGTGATATATAAATCCAAGGAAAAATGGTAGTAACAATGTAACTGTTAATATAATAATATTTTCCTTACAAAATATCTTTTTATTATGTTTTTTAGAATATATGCAAAAATATATCCAAAGTCCACTGTATGTAAATGGTACAAACATATAATATGAGCAAAATACATTGAAGTTTAAAAGTGCAAATATGATTATATAAAATGGAAATTTTAGTTCTTCTTTTTCAAAATAATATATCATATGTATAATTGCTTCTAGTATTAAAATTCCAAGGCTTAAATATTCGAATCCAAATAGCAAACTGTTTAATGGATATCCTAATAGATAGATAAGACTTACAATTAGTGCTAATATCTTTTGGCTTCTTTCTTTTGCGAATTTTTCTAAAGTACTATACATCATAGCACCTGACATAAATAATATAAAAATTCCAAATCCTATAAAGATATTATAATAGCTGATATCGTCCATAAAGCTTGAACAACATTTCATTATTATTCCACTATTAACATATGAGCCTATTTTTCTTGATTCAAATGAGTCATGAACTTCATCTACATTAAGATTTAATAAACTATCTTGGTTTGCAAATAGTACTGATGTCATATAGTGTATTGCTGGATCTCCTGTTTCATATTTAATATTGAATGGAAATCCAAAATTTAATATTGATACAAAAATTGTTACAACTAATATTATCCCTATACATATAGCGCCAAATTTATCAAAGCTGTATTTTTGAATTTCTTTTTTCTTATAAATTATTCCTGACATTATAATAGTAAAAATTATATTTACTATACTTAAATTTAATAAAGAAGTTGGTATGGATACAAATGTTAAAATGTAGCATATAAATGCATTATAGCAAAAAAGCACTACAATTGTTATTCCTGTGAAACTTAGTACATTTAATACTTTGTTAGTCTTTTTTATTAATATAAAAGCTGTAACTAATAATAGTACTGATATCAAATATATTATTCCCATTATTCTATCCCTTTCTCATACACAGAAAATACGTCTATATATCCTATATATTCATAATTTTCTCTTATGTAATTTATAACTTCTCTTGGTAATTGCCAATTAGGTTTTTGTCCTTCTCCAATTATTAAAATCATAAAGTTTTCGTCATTTTCTAAATCTTCTATTATTCCGTTTCTCTCCTCTTGTCCCAAAATTTCCTATATTAAACATATCATAATTTTTATGATATTCTCCTGTTGGAATAATAAATGCTGCTGCCATTGTGTCTAAAATATATACTTTTTTGCCTTCTTCTTTTTGATTTAGTATAAATTGGTCAATACCTTCTATTCTTTTATACAATACTTCATCAGTTGGTATCATATTAAAATGAGACAAACTATTTTGATTATTAATTATTTTTATATACTCAGCTATATTAAATATTCCTCTTATTGAATATGCCATTAAAAATAGTATTGCAGTTGCCCTAAAAAATGTTTTTAATGCAAATTTTGTTTTTTCTTTATTTCTTATATAATATTTTCCTATTTCATAAACTAAGTATATTACTGTTAATATTGTACATATTGTTCCTACCCCAAAATGATTTCTATCTGCTATTGGGTATATTACAACTATTGATGCTAAATCGTATATAAAAAGTATTCTTAGCCTTCTAGCCCATTCCTTCTCTCTTATTGTTTTATCCCATAAAGTTAGTATATATACAAATGTCATTATAATTAGTGCTGTTGGGATAAGATATGCAAGAACTTTATACAATTTACCATAACTCATGAGTTTATCATATGGTACTGTATTTGAGAAAGTGCTTACTCCAAATATCGCATAGTCTAAAAAGTCTGCCCATATATTATTTATAGATAAATATATACAATATAACATTACCGGTATAAGTATTCCTAGTAGTCTTGTACCAAATATTTTAAGGAATTGCTTTAAGTCCTTTGCTTTTCTAATTTCTAATAGCTTATATCCTATAAATGCAATTGATAAAATTAGTCCTGTTGTCTGTTTGAAAAGTATTGTTGTTCCGTACTAAAACTCCGAAGCAATAAATCTTTTTTTAAATTAAATGATAAATCTTTTTCATACTCTTTTAACTCCATGTATAAAACAATTAGAGTTATTAATAAAACTGCCCAATTGTAGTCAAAACAAAAAGCAGAATTATACATATAATATATTCCGTAATACTGAAATTAATGATATTCCTTTATTGATTTTTAGCTCTAGTAGTATTTTATACATAATAAATAAAATAGATGCACTTCCAATTATTTCTACAAATCTTAGTACAACCATTTCATTTCCAAATATTTTTAAAAATATTGCTCCTATCATCGGAAATAGTGGTGTTATTACTAAACTAAAATCTCTATATGGTAATAATCCGTCTAATATGCATCTTGAAAAATTATATATCCAAATTTCATCAAGGTTTGAGAGTTCTTGTATAAGAACATTTCCACTTATAGCTAACATTAATCCTACAAATATTACTATATTCTTCAGTATAGCTTTATCTTTCATTTTTTTCTCCTAATTAACTTTCGTATTTATAACCTAAATGTGCGTAAGCATCTGGAAGCACAATCCTTCCTCTAAGTGTACGTGATAAAAATCCAATTTGTATTAGATATGGCTCATATACATCTTCAATTGTTTCTGCCTCTTCTCCAATTGTTGCTGCTATAGTTTCTATTCCGTACTGGTCCACCTTTATATTTTTCTATCATTGTTTCAAGCACTTTTCTGTCTATTTCATCTAATCCAAGTTCATCTATCTCTAGCTTTCCTAATGCCAGTTTTGCAATTTTTAAAGTAATATTACCATCTCCTAATACTAAGGCATAGTCTCTTATCCTTTTTAAAATTCTATTTGCAATTCTTGGGGTTCCCCTTGCTCTTCTTGCAACTTCTTCTGCCGCATTTTCATCTATATCTATTTCTAATATTTTTGCTGACCTTTTTACAATTGTCGTTAATTCTTCTGTGTTGTATAGTTCTAGCCTTGACACAATTCCGAATCTGTCTCTTAATGGTGTTGCAAGAGAACCTGCTTTTGTTGTTGCACCTATCAATGTGATTTTAGGAAGGTCTTTTC
>CASTFX010000009.1 GCA_949448405.1 uncultured Clostridia bacterium | reverse complement strand
CCATACAGAATAGAAAAAATAAAGTATAGCAAAATATCCCATATAAAGAAGTTCCGAATTTTATTTAGAGTTATTGGAAACACTTCATTTATTTGATTATCATAATGGTTTACTCCATTTTCGAACCCATTTATTGCCTTTACAAGTATTAATCCAATTAGTATTAAAATACTAAATATAAATCCTTGGATAACTACAGTTTTTATTTCTTTATACTCTTTTCTCCTTATGCAATCTATTAATAAAAATATAAAATAAGCTGCAGCAAATGCTATAGTGTATGATTTTGTAAAAAATATAGCCACTAGCAAAATTATTATTATTATATCATTTTTTGTTATGGTTTTAATATTTCGTTCAAATTTAGAATATACAAAATATGTTATCCATAAATACATAGGATAGCTTAGATTTTCTTGTATAAGATATACACTTGACATCATTTCTGGAATTATAAGTGATATTGCTGCAATTATTAAGGCTTTTGATTTGCTATTAAGTACTTTTTTGCTGAGCAAATATATTGGAAATACACTTGTCATCATTGCAATAACACCTATCATTCTCATGATAAATAAAATGTTTTCTGGTGAGTAGAAAAAGTATGCTAAGGATAGAATCGCTGAGTATATTACACAACTATAGTTTACGAGCTTGTATTCCATAGAAAAATTATGGTTATAAAAAAGTGATTTTGCCATGTTTACATATATTTCTTCATCATTTTGGAAATATATCGGGCTTGTCATTGATTTTGCAATTATTCCATATAGCACAATTCCTATAACAAATATAAGTATCAAGCATAGTATTGTATGTTTTTCTGTAAATTCTTTTATCTTTTTGAAAAATTGCTTCATTGTTTTTTTAGTAACTCCTTTTCGTAATAGAAAAATGGTAATCTAATTAAAAACTTTAGATTACCATTTAATCTTTATTCACATATTTTAAGCATTGCTTCTTTCAGTTCTTCTAAGTTTTTATTTGCTTCTTCCATAGTTTTTTCATTTACGCCCATATAGAATTTTATTTTAGGTTCTGTTCCAGATGGTCTTACACAGCACCATGCGTCTTTTTCTAGTTTGAAATATAATACATTTGATATTGGCAATGTTGTTTGTCTGTTTTCTCCTTTTTGTAAATCTTTAATTACTTTTGTTTGATAATCTCTTATTTCTAAAACTTTGAAATTTCCTACATTTTCTATTGTTGTATTTCTTAGCTTTTCTATTATTTGTTTTATTTTCTCTTGCCCTTCTATTCCCTTTAATGTCATAGTTGCAAGTGTTTCTCTATAATATCCGTATTTTTCATATATATTTATCATTTGATCCCATAGAGTTAATCCTTGTTTTTTATAATAAGCTGCTGCTTCTGCAAGCATCATAACTGCTACTACAGAATCTTTATCTCTTGCATGTGTTCCAACTAAGCAGCCATAACTTTCTTCAAATCCAAATAAATATTCATTTGAATGATTTTGTTCAAATAGTTTTATTTGTTCTCCTATATATTTGAATCCTGTTAAAGTTTCTATTAATTTTATATTATACTCTTTGGCTATTGCTTCTGTTAGATTTGAAGATACTATTGTTGATACCATTGCTCCATTTGCAGGTATTAAATTTCTCTTCTTCTTTTCTGATAATACATATTCTGCAATTAATAGTGCTGACATATTTCCTGTAAATGATACATATTCATTTGTTTTAGTATCTAAAGCATAAACTCCTAATCTGTCTGCATCTGGGTCTGTTGCAAGTACTATGTCTGCTTTTACCTCTTTTGCAAGTTTTAACGCTAATTCAAATGCTTCTGGTGCTTCTGGGTTTGGATAACTTACTGTTGGGAAATCTCCATTTGGTAATTCTTGCTCTGGAACTACATATACATTTTTAAATCCAATTTCTTTTAATATTCTTCTTACTGGTAAGTTTCCTGTTCCGTGTAATGGAGTATATACTATTGTTAAGTCATCTGACATTTCTTTTATAATATCTGGATTTAATAATTGTTTTTTTAGTTCTTCCATATATCTGTCATCTATTTCTTTTCCTATAATATTATAAAGCCCTGCGTTTTTTGCTTCTTGTAAGCTCATTTTCTTTATTTCTGTGTAATCCGTAACACTATTTACTTCTGTTATTATTCCTTTATCTATAGGTGGCACTATTTGTGCTCCATCTTCCCAGTATACCTTATATCCGTTATATTCTGGTGGATTATGACTTGCAGTTACTACTATTCCTGCAATACAACCTAATTCTCTTACTGCAAATGAAAGCTCTGGTGTTGGTCTTAAGCTTTCAAATCTATATGTCTTTATTCCATTCGCATTTAAGCATAAAGCTGCCATTTCACTAAATTCCTCTGACATATGTCTTGAGTCATATGCAATGGCTACTCCTTTATTTTGTCCATTTTGTTTTATTATGAAATTTGCAAGCCCTTGTGTTGCTTTTCCTACTGTGTAAATGTTCATTCTGTTTGTTCCTGCACCTATTATTCCTCTTAAACCTGCTGTTCCAAATTCTAGTTCTTTATAAAATCTTTCTTTTATTTCTTTGTCATTTCCCTTTAAATCTAATAATTCTTTTCTTGTATTGTCATCAAACACTTCATTTGTGCACCATTCATCATATTTTTCTAAATAATCCATTTTATCTTCCTTTCTTAAATAAATATCTAAAAGGTATAGAATTTCTATACCTTTTAATTAATTATTCAGCTGTTTCTTCCTTTTTTCTTTTATCAAATTGGTAAAGAACTGTTATTCCTACTCCAACAAATAGTATTATAGCTGTTATCCAAGAACCTATGACTGGTATTTGTCTAACTAAGAATACCCCTAATGATATTGGTATTATCATTAAAATCTTTTTCCAAGTTGTATCAATTGCTGGTAATTTTTCTGCTACAAATTCGTTTATAGCTATTGTTACAATTACACTATTAATCATTAGTATTAAAGCATATATCATAACCATAGTAAATGATATTGATATTCCTATACTTGTAAGTAATAGTAAGAATGCAATAACTGGCACAAGTATTGTAAATGCAAGTCCTATGGCTCCTGAAAGTAGAGCTCTTGTAGAAACATATCCTTTTGTTTTTTCTACGAATTTAGGTGTTAAGAAAATTAATGCCGCATATATAGCAATTGCAAATATCACATTTTCTACTGCATTATAAACATAATCAAGTGGTCCTCTTTCTGATACTTCATGTTTAACTTTTTGATGTATTTTTTCTCCATTGACTGTTATTTTATCTAAACTTTCTATTGGTTCTGGTGAATAATATTTCAAATCTCTAGCTACATATAATTGTTCTTCATCACTTTTATAAACTTCTATGTTTTCTCCTGATATCATCAAGTCTCTTCCAACTCTTCCAAGTACTATTGAGTTCTCTGCTGCATATTTTAAGTCTCTATATATTGTTCCTGTATTTGTCATTTCAAAATTTTTACAAGCAGCATACATGTCATAAGTTGTTCCTGACATTTTTACAGTATTTGCAAAGGCAAATATATGGCATCCAATAAATGCCTCTTCTTCAATTGTAACTGATGATGCAAAAACAAATAATGAACCATTAATTTGTCCTGTTATTTTTACATCATTACCAAAGATAAATACATTACCATCTACATATTTATCCATCACATAATTACTTTTTGTATAAATTCCATCTTCTCCATATATAACATATAAATCGCCTTCATGTTCCTGTATAGCCTCGTTGGAATCACCTTCTTGATTATCTTCTGAAGTTGTTACTGGCTCTCCTACATCTCTTGCTTCTGGATTTGTTGCAAATACATTTGTATTTATACAAACGCTAGATAAGAGTAAAATCATACATAAAGTTATCATTAAAACTTTTAGTTTTTTCATCATATTCATTCCTTTCTAAACTTTTTTCATTTATAAAATAATAATATATTTTATGAAAATATTTGTCAATATATAAGTAAAGTTTTATTAATGTACATACATATTTCCTATATCTTCTCTATAATTTAAAACCTCATCTACATTTCCTTTTAAAGCCTTATAAACTTTTTCCTTTGCTTCATCCATTGAGCTAGCTGTATAAACTGCTGCAAATAGTCTTGAATTTCCAACGCTTTCATAGTTGTTTCCTTCTATTTGTTTACTACTTGCAAAATATATTTTAACTCCTTGTTTTTCAATTTCTTCTCTGTTTAAAGTGAATTTACAAGGTTCTTTAGATGATGAAATTGCATAATTAGGACTAACTATGTATACTGTAAAAGTATTTATCTTTTTGAATTTACAATTTTCTTTACTTAAAGTTTGTTTTTGTATATTTTCAAACAATTCTGTAAATGGAGTTTCTATTGCATTTAATATATTTAGTGATTCTGGGTCTCCAAATCTTGCATTAAACTCTATAAATTTTATTCCATCTTTACATTTGAAGAATCCTCCATATATAACTCCATTAAATTCTAATGAATCTTTATTTACATATTCTATTGTTTTTTTCATTAATTTTGAACATGTCTCAATATCTTCTTCAGTTAAAAATGGAAGTAAACCATTTTCAAATCCTAGACAACCCATTCCTCCTGTTCCAGGCCCTTTATCCTCATCAAATCTGTATGGGTAATCAAAAGTGGTTGGTGTTATGACTAAATTTTTTCCATCTGTTAAACCGGTTACTGTAAATTCTCTTCCTTCTACCTTATCTTGTACTATTACATTACCACTTGCTTCTAAGCAAGATTTAGCATATTCAAATCCTTCTTCTTTACCTTTAAAATGTATTCCGCCTACTTTTACTCCTTTTCCTCCTGTTAGTCCTTCTGGTTTAACTACAAAGCTATCATCTTGGTATGTATCTATTACTTTTCTTAGAGTATCCATATCTGTTATGTTTTGGTTTTTGATTATCATTTCTGGTGCAAGTTCTTTTACTATATCTAGCGCATAGGTTTTGCTCCATTCAATTTTAGAACCTTTTGAAGTTGGTCCAAATGTTTTTAGTCCAAGGCTTCTTGCTAAATCAATCAATCCTTCTTGTAGTAAATTATCACTACTTATTATACAATTTTGTATGTTTTCCTTTTGTATAAATTCTTTAACAACTTCTTTATCAAATGGATTACCTATAATAAATTTTCCATTTGAAGCTTGTACATATTTTGCAATTGATGGGTTTTCATATGGCATTATAGAATATAAGTTATACCCTTTTGACACATATTCAGCAATAACTGCTTCTCTTCCTCCATTACCTAATAATAAACACTTTTCCATTTATTTTCCTCCTTATTTTTTTACTATCTCACCTATATCAGTTAAACTTTTATTGTATTTTTTCTTCATTCTCATATTAGTTATCAAAATTTTTATAATGTAATATATTAAATATAGCATCCCAACAGACATTAATACAGTATCATATGTAGAATAATATATAGAATATAAATATATTAAATATAATGTAAATATTGCCATCATCATTATTTCAATACCATGTAACCAAGCTCCTCCCTTGTCCTTTTTGTAAGCGTATTCAAAGGTTATGATAGTCACAATAAGTAGCATAATTGAAAATACTTTTAAATCCATTATGTATGTATCAGTTGGAATATTAGCTTTTCCCATATTTAGTCCTGCTAAATATATCAATACTATTATAGCAGCGATTACGTTCTCAAATCTTTTTGCATTAATCTTATCTTTTACTTCTTTAGGAATTATCTTTTTTTGTTCCATTACTTTTTCTAAGTTTTCTATATTTTTCTTATGTTCTCTTTTCATAAATTCTCCTTCCTTTAAATTATTATAGCCCACTTTAATCTTTGTAAATAAAGTGGGCTTTTTTAGTCATTTTATTAAATTATGCTCTAGGATGTGCTTTTTTATAAATATTTTGTATTGTTGCATCTTGGAATTGCATATATATTTGTGTTGATGATATATCTGAATGCCCAAGCATTGTTTGAATAGCTTTTAAATCTGCTCCATTTTGTAAAAGATGAGTTGCAAATGAATGTCTTAAAATATGTGGAGTAATCTCTTTATTTATATGAGCTTGTTCTTTATAGAATTTTACTATTTTCCAAAATCCTTGTCTTGTTAATCTTTGACCATTTGTGTTTACAAATAATGCTTTAACATTTTCATCTTTTATTAATATGTTTCTTGCATTTTCAACATAATCTTTTAATGCTTTTAAAGACAATGAACCAAGGGGTATATTTCTAGTTCTATCTTTTCCTTTGCAAGTTACATATCCTTCTTCTAAGTTTGCATCCTCTATATTTAAAGATATTATTTCTGTAACTTTCATTCCTGTAGCATATGCAAATTCTAACATAGCCTTATCTCTTATTCCTTTTAAATCTATGTTCTTAGGTTGCTCTAATAATAGTTCCACTTCTTGAGAAGTAAGCACTGATGGAACTCTTTTTTCTATTTTAGGTGATTGTATACCGTCTGTTGGATCTTTCTTTACTTTCTTTACTCTTAATAAATATTGGTAAAAAGATCTAATAGAAGCTAAACTTCTTGACATTGTAGAGCTTTTCTTTCCTATATCATTCATATATTTTAAATAATCTTTTATTGTTTCTTCGTCAGCTTTTGCAAAGTTTATTTTATTTTCTTCAACATAAGCTTCATATTGAAGGATATCTCTTCTATATGATTGTAATGTATTTTGTGATACTTTTTTATCATTTTCTATAAAATTTAAGAAATTTTTTATTTGTTTTTGCATTTCTACTTCTCCTTCATCTTTTATTAACATAAGATATATATGTTATATCAAATTACTTGTAAAATGTAAATAGATTTTGACAAATTTTATAAAACTTTTATGGTTGACATAAGTATGTTTGTTGATACATATGTTTCTACAAAAGAGGCTATAATCAGCAATACACTTATTATTGCACAGAAACATGTATGTCTTAATATCTCCAATTTTATGTTATCACGTCTCTTGTCTTTCATTATTGATTTATACAGCCTTATACCGACTTATTGCTAGTGCAAAAATAGTTGGAATAAATATTATGTTCTGCAAAAGCATTGATGATATTATAAAAATCCCTCCACTTTTTGCTCCAAGTGTTGCAATAATACTTGATATACTATATCCTAGACAAAATCCTCTAAAACATATCGTTCCATATACTACTAAAACCCCAATAACTGTAAGTCCTGAAAACCATAATAATAATGCAAGAAATAGATTTTTCCTTACTGAACTAAAAAAAAGTTTAATATAATCTATACTTGCATTATCTTTTGTTTTTTCTACAAAGCTACTTATATAGCTACTTATCTCTTGACCTTGTGCTTCATTTACATTATTTATAAATAACACTCCTAGCACAACTCCGTACTAAAAATATTATTGTTACAATAACATAATTTCTTAGATTATTCATTATATGTGTCTGAATTAAGCTTCTTTTTGAATAGTTTCTTAGTTTTCTTGCTCTTTTGTTTTGCATTACATATACCTCTTCTCTTAGTTTCTTAATCAATGTTTATGTAATACAATTTAAAATAGAACTAGATATTTTAATTCTTTGTAGTTACTTTGCCATATACGCCTCCGCCACCTGCTGATATTTCTAAGTTTCCATTTTTTGAGTCTATTATATTTTTTGCAACTTTTTCACCACAAACTGCCTCTATATCATCAAATGATAATTTATGCAATATATTCATTTCAGTTTCAAAATTATCTAATAACTTATTAATAGTTTTAGTTCCAAGTCCTGGTATAAATGATAACGGTATTTGGTATTCATAAGGTGGTCTAAAATTAGGACTTTTAGTTTCTTTTTTATCTTTTATTATCTCTATTCTATCTAAAACTCCCATAGTGATATTTCTACTATCACAAGTATCACACTTAGTGACTGGCATTTTACCTTCTATTCTTTTGTCACATACTTCACAATAAGTTCTATGATATTTTCCAAGTTTTGGATCTAATCCATAATTACTCAATATTTTTCTTCCAGCTTCATTTTTTATAGCCTTCATTAATTCTTTATATGAAATATCTTCTACTTGCATTTTATTATACTCTCTTGCTATCTTAGGAAGAGAGTGTGCATCTGAATTTGTTAAAAATGTTTTTCCTTCTAGTTCTGAAATCTGGTCTGCTAAAAATGTATCAGAACTTAGCCCTAGCTCTATAGCTGGGACTTTTTTATATTTTTCTTTAAATATTCTTTCTAAACTTTTTGTACAATTTCCATAAAAACTTTTATGTGGTGTAAATGCATGTGCTGGTATAAGCGTACCATTATACTTTTCTACAATATCTATTAAATCATATGCTGATATATCTGCTCTTTGAGAACTCAAAGTCATATTTTTTATATGCTTTTTCATCTCTTCTGAAAACCCCTTTATATCTTTTAGATATGGAAAATAGCATAAATTATGAGCACTACCTGTTTTTCCGTTCTTCTGTAATCTCTGATGTTTCTATCTCGCTTCCTAGTATTAAGCATACTTTATTTTTATATATAATTCCACCATCTTCTAGTTCTCTTGCGTCTCCATTTTTTAGAAATTCTTCTATATCTTCTATAACATATGGGGATGCTGAATCTATAATTCCTGCAATATTTATCCCCTTTCTTTCTACACATTCTTTTGCAATGTTTTCAAAATTAAGGCTTCTAGCAGCTGTTATTTTTATTGGCTTATTATTTTTTGTTCTTCCTATATGTATATGTAAATCTGCAAATACTTCGTACATTAACGTTCTTCTCCACCTATCTCACTTTTTAAAACTTCTGCTCTTTCACTAACTCTTTCATTTTCCTTTGCTTGCCTAATTTCTTGCGAAGCTCTTTTGTCAGCTAAACTATTTATACATTCTCTAGTATTTGTTAATTTTGCTCTAGCTATTACATCTAATACCTCTGGATTGCATGAATGGTCTGATTTGTGTATTTCATAATTCCCTAATCTACTATGTTCTACTTTTTGAACTGCATTACCTTCTCCTGTTTTCATGCGGCAACACCTTCTTTCAAATAGATAAACTCTTTAAATTCATCTAAATATATATTTCCTAGTCCTTTTAAATTTCTATTCTCTAAAAGATTCATTGCTTCATCAATTGGAAATCCTTTTCTTTCCGGTCTATCCAATACTAATCCTCCAAAATTATCTACAAGCTCTAATATATCGCTTTCTTTTTCTCTCTCCCCATTTGGATAGTATCTATTTACCTCACTACATATTTTACAAAATCTTTTTGAAAATCCTAAAGTTTCAAGGTATTCTGCTCCATCTACTGCATATCTTCTTATTTTCTCAAGGTCATAAGATACAAAATTTTTCTTGCAAGCATACAAAAGACATGCTGTAACTACAAGATTTGTATCTACATCTATATTCATTTTCTCAATAAACATTCTTGCAAGTTCTGCTTTTAATATTACAGAATTGTCAAAAAATATGTTGGTTCTTTTTTGCATATAATAGACTATTTCTAGCTTCTTTATGTAGTCTTTCTCATTTAAAATATAGTCGGCAAATGTTTCCATATAATCCCCTCTGCCTTTCTTTAGTTATTCAATTGTATTATATTTTATAATGGTACTTTTTTCAATAATGTTACGAAAATGTAATACAAATGTTTTGAAATTGTAATCTAAATCAAGGTAGCTCCGATTATACCTGCATCATTTCCAAGCTCTGCAAGGTTAATTTTTGTCATTTCCTTTTCCATTGGTAGCATTATTTTGTCTAATTCACTTTGTAATCTATCAAATAAAATATCTTTGTAATATACAAAGCTTCCTCCTATTGTTAAAATTTCTGCACTACAGAGTCTTGATATATTAGAAATTCCAATTGCTAGATAACCTATATATTCACTTATAATATCATCTAAATGTTCTAAAGTTATTCTGTCTTGTAATAGTTCTAGTATTTGTTTACTTGATAAATCTTCTTTCATTAATCGTTCTCTTACTTGTGTTTTAAGAGTCTTCATAGAGGCATAAGCTTCAAAACAACCATACTTACCACAATTACATCTTCTGCCATCTCTTTCTATTATCATGTGTCCAGCACTTCTAATACTTTCTTCGAGTTTTCCACCAATAAATATTGCTGTTCCTATTCCAGTACCTATACCTAAAAATACCCCGTTATTACAATTCTTCAAGCTTCCATATTCTTTTTCTGCAATTCCTGCACACATTCCATCATTTTTTACATTCACTGGTTTATTCACTATTTCTTTTATAATCTTCTCTATGTTTAAATTATTTGCTTTTAAATTTGGAGAATTACTAATTATCCCATCCTTAGGTCTACCGAGGGACTGACGCACCTATGCATTCTATTGTATCTAAATTTACTATTTTTGAGATTTCTTCTACTTCTTTTTTTAATACTCTTTTTATTGCTTCTTCTATGTTTTGCTTTTCTTCTTTTGTGAAATTGTATTCATTTTTCTTAAATATCTTTCCATCTTGAATTAATCCGAATTCCTATATGACTTCCGCCTAAATCTATACCTATTCTCATAATCTAGACCTCCTATACAATTTCTTTTATAGCCTTTCTTGCAAGTTCATCACACCTATTGTTATATTCATTATCACTATGTCCTTTTACTTTGATAAATTTAACTTCGTGTTGTTTTATTAGGCTTTCTAATTCTTCCCAGAGTTCTCTATTTTTGACCTCTTCTTTTTTTGAGTTTTTCCATCCATTCCTTTTCCAATTTGTTATCCACTCTTGATTAAATGCATTTACAACATAGGCACTATCACTATAAATTTCTACTTCACATGGATATTTTAATAGCTTTAGCCCTTCTATTACAGCTGTAATCTCCATTACATTATTTGTAGTATCTTTTTTGCCTCCTGAAATTTCCTTTTTTATGTCTTCATACATGAGAATTGTTCCCCAACCGCCTGGTCCTGGATTACCTGAACATGCTCCATCTGTGTATATTATAACTTTTTTCATAAAATTCCTCCAATTTTGTCAGAAAAATTGCAAAATTCAAAACTTTATGATATTATATCAATAAATATTTTTATTGTAAAGAAAAGGAATGTGAAAACTATGGAAAATGTGTTAGGGATAATAGGTGAATATAATCCCTTCCATAATGGTCATCTTTATCATTTAAATGAATCAAAAAAAGTTACTAATTCTAACTATACAGTTGCCATTATGTCTGGTAACTTTGTTCAACGTGGTAATGTTTCTGTTGTTGACAAATGGACTAAAGCAAAAATGGCTATTTTAAATGGTATTGACCTAGTTTTGGAACTTCCTACTATATATAGTATTTCTAGTGCTGAAAATTTTGCTCTTGGTGCTATTAAGACTTTAAACTCATTGAAATTAGTTGATACTGTTTCTTTTGGCTGTGAACTTAATGACCTTTCTTTGTTAAAAGAATTTGCAAATATTCTAACAGAAGAACCTGAAGAATTCAAATCTTTGCTGTCTCATGAACTTTCTAAAGGTATCTCTTTTCCAAAAGCTAGAGAAAATGCTCTTCTTATGTATCTTAATGACCTTAGAAAATATGCAAATGTATTATCTTCTCCAAATAATATACTTGCTATTGAGTATTTGAAAGCTTTAAATTTGACTAAATCTACACTTGAACCTGTTGCAGTAAAAAGAATAGGACCACGGCTATAATAGCACTATGATTGTTGATAATTTTGCAAGTGCTACTTCTATTCGTGAACTTATTAGAAGAAGAAATTTTTATGAATTGGATAAACTACTTCCAAAGTCTTCTTATAATCTCTTAGTAGACGCTGTAAAAATGGGGCATTATGTTGAAAATATTGATGTCTTTGAAAAAGAGATTATGTTTGTTTTGAGAAATATGACAGTTGCAGAAATTGCAAACCTTCCTGATGTTGGAGAAGGACTAGAAAATCTTATAAAAAATGCAGCGAATACTTGTAACACACTAGAAGATTTTATGAATATTGTTAAATCTAAGAGATATACACAAACTAGAATTAATAGAGTTTTATTATATGCACTACTAGGATTTACTAAAGAGGATATGGAAACTTCTAAAAAAATAGATCCATACATTAGAGTTTTAGGTTTTAATTCAAATGGTCAAAGACTTCTTGCAGAAATATGTCATGCAAATAGGAAACTTCAAGTTGTAACTTCTGTTAAAGATTTTACAACTCGTTGTAGGAATAAAAAGCTTCTTATGATGCTTGAAAAAGATATGCAGGCAACTAATACATATACACTTGGTTATGAGCATGATTCTTATTCTAATTTGGACTATACAACAAAATTAATTACTTATTAAACAAATTTCAAAGAGCGGGGACAATTCATTTTGAATCGTCCTCGCTCTTTCCCTTGCTTTCGCAGGGTGTTGGGATTGTTAATTGTCGATCAGATAGGAGGCAACCGTGGTTACTCTTACCTCGTTCGGCATGCCCATAACGTGAGCCGCCATATCGCGGAAGAAAATCTCCCTATTGTCCTCTTTCCCCCAAAGTTGCTTACGCAGCTCTGGGCTTGTCGGAAACTCCGGAAGCTTCGAATTCCACATAGCTCTCATTACGTGGGCCAAAGCTTCTCCGTCTCTGGTAATAGCATCTCCGGAAAACGCAAGCTGGACTTCGGTGTCAAACCCAACCAGCTTGAAAGCCACTACAGCCTTGTGCCACCAGCCGGCTTTCAGAATCGCGACGTGCTGTTCCTCATCGTACTGGATGCACTTTACTGTTTTGTTCCGAAATGCGTTGATTTTGCAGTTCAGCCTCCACTTGTCAAACATACTAATCCCCTTCCTGTGCTTAAAGCACTACAAAATTTTGGATACTGCATTATAATTGTAAAATTTCTTCAATAATATGTCAAGTAATTATGTTTATCAACGTTGGTATTCTCTTCTTATTTTACTATATATATCATACCAACTAAATACTCTTGTCATGTTCTTGCAATTAAGATTTAAGTTATATCTATTATCATAGCAAAATACATGTGCTACATTTGTAATATCTGGTATTAAATCTTGACAGTCCTCTATCATTATATCCACATTTCTTTCTTGTATTGTTTCTGTCTTTGGATACGCAAAGCAAAGCTCATCATGTACAATATTATTTTTATTTAGCCAATCTGCTGTTTCTTTCTTATATTCATAATCCCTTCCTGTTATTATAATTATCTTATTCCCTTCATCATGTAACTTTTTAATTATTTCACTAGCAAATGCTCTTGCTGGTGCATTTTTAATATAATCTAAGTAATATTTTCTATCATAATCTTCTAATGTATCTATGTCCCATGTACACTTTATTTCATATTCATATGGTCTATCCATTTCTGGTAAATTATTTTCATAGCAATATTTTGCTGTATAATCTAATCTATATGTGTCATCATCAATTAATACACCATCTATATCAATTCCTATTATCATATATTTTCCTCCAATTTTAAACTGCTTTGATAATATCATATTTTGCTTTAGAAGGCAAGA
Organism: uncultured Clostridia bacterium; assembly: GCA_949448405.1. GTDB lineage: Bacteria > Bacillota > Clostridia > TANB77 > CAG-508 > JAAWPK01. Next base: position 4,498 of record CASTFX010000009.1, on the reverse strand, counting down.
AAGAGTTTTTTCTCATTAGACAAAAAAACGGACGCACACTGTGCGCCCCTACAAATTTAAAATTATTCTTCATCTATAAAGTCAAATTCATCTTTGAATTTTTCTTTAAATATTTCGAATACTTTGTTTAATACTTCTTCGTTTTCAACACTTACATAAGATTCTTCATCTTCTGAATCTGTATCTTCTACTTGTAATATAACTACTTCTCCTGGCTCATCATTAGCTTCGTCTGTTGGTAATAATATTACATATTCCTCTCCATCTAGTTCAACTAAATCTAAGAATTCGAAATTTACTTCATTTCCATCCTCATCATTTAGTACTATAACGTTATCTAATTCTTCATCCATTATTATAATTCTCCTTTCAGAATTTTAATTTATTTTATATTGTATTGCTACAATTTTAATGACTTTGTTTGTTCATATACATTTCCAGTATATATACAGCAGATATTGTATCTACTATATTTCTTTTTTCCCTGTTTGAAACATTTAAGAAGTTCATAGTTTTATGTGCTGCAACTGTTGTTAGTCTTTCGTCTATGGTTTCTACATTAATAGTATTAAATTTGCATTTCAATTTATGTATGAATTTTTTAGTAATCTCTACTCTTTCTCCATTTGTTCCATTCATATTTAATGGCATACCAATAACAAAGGTAGATATTTCATACAGCTCAAGTAATTCTTCTAATCTTTTTAATACTATTTTATCATTTCCTTTATGATGAATTGTTTCTAATCCCTGTGCTGTTATATTTAATTCATCTGATATTGCTATTCCTACTCTTGCATCTCCATAATCTATACCTAAACTTCTCATATTATTCTTCTATACCAATATATGATTTTACCATTTTTTCTAATAAGTCGTCTCTTTCAACTTTTCTTATTATATTTCTTGCATCATTATAGCTTGTAATATATGTTGGGTCTCCTGATAAAATATATCCAACAATTTGGTTTACTGGATTATATCCTTTTTCTTTAAGAGCTTTATATACTTCTTTTAGTACTTCCTTATATTTTATATTATTGTCATTTTCCACTTTAAAATTCATTGTTTTATCAAAATCCATTTATAAATCCTCCTATGTAAAATTAAATTATATTTATATCGTTTTCACTTTTACTTGCTGAATCTAAATATTCTTCTAGTTTTTTTAGCACTGCCTCTAGAGCAGTTCCTTTATAGTATGTAGTAAGTACAAAGTTTAACTTTGGATTTGTCATTACTACTTTTTTCTTTTTAGTTGATTTTGATTTTTCATTTTCTTCTACTGCTATTACATCTTCTACTTCTAATCCTTCTACTTCTTGTTTCAAATCATTTAAAAACTCAACTACTCCATCTGTCTCTATTCCTGAAAATGCTATAGCAAATTTAGGTCCCATATATCTAACAAATAGATATTCTTTTGATAATTTATCTTTTATATAATCACATATATCAATTATCATTTGATTTCCTGTATCTCTATTTACTGCTTTATTTGTCTCCTCTAGGTTAGTTATCTTGAACATACATATTGTTGAAGTCGTATATTGGTCTATTATTTGTCTTCCTTCTTCGTATAGATATTCTGAAGTTTGTAAGTCTGAATATAAGTCTTGTCTTTTTAAACTTTCAATTATACTTTGATAAGATACTATTTTAAATATTGAAATAATATTTTCTTTAACTACTTCTAATATAGTAGTATCAACATGGTCAAATGCATGCATTTTTCCACTTTCAATTATCCAATATCCTATATATACATTGTCTATATATAATGGGAAAAACATTGCTGATTTTGCTCTTCCAAATTCCATTTTTTGATATGGTAATCTTTCTGAGTCAGTATTAACAGTTACATATTTTGGTTTAGTTGTTGTTATACTGTCTTTAAATATCTCTTCATTTTGTAAATTTCTTAGAGTATCCCAATGCTTTCTGTCAACGTTTGACGCTTTAACTACATATTCTGTTCCATCAAATATAACTATTGTTGAATACTTAATTGCATATTCCTCGATTAGTATATCATTGATTTTCACTATCTTTTCATCAACACTCATTACATCTCCTACTGTGCTCATAAAATCTTGTAGCACATTTAGACTTGTAACTTTTTGATTGATATCTTTGAAATTCTTTATTCTTCCGCTTATTATTATATTATATACTAGTAAGGTCAATATAATTGCAACTAGTATAGCTATTACGCCAATAACCATTGTTATCCCCTTTCTTTAGAGTATCTTTTAGTCTATTTAAATTGTTTTTTCATTCTATCTAATGTATTACTGATATTACTTGTAAAACTTGCCTTTTGTTCTTCTTCATCTGCTACTGAAAATTTATTATTCTTTGTAATATCTTGTCTGTGTTTATTGCTAATTAGTGGATATATTGTATCTGCTAATTTTTTAAGTTCTGACATAAATTGTTTTGAATATCCATTAACTGTCACTATACAGTCAACCATTCCTGATAAATATTTTGCAAGTACTTCGCCATCAAAAGAAATTATTATTGATGGTATTTTATCTTTATCAAATAAATTTCTCATATATGACATTTCAGGATCATTATAACAAGACATTCCTCCAATTATTGCATTTGCGTTTAGTCCTCTTACTTTCATAGCTTTATTTATTATTACTTTTAATTTTGAAGTATCTAGATTGTTGCTTGATTGTAAGTCTCTTAAAAATGCTGTTAATGGTTGTATTGTTAATATATCCATACTTTGTACTAAGTATATCTCTTGTGCTAATTTAAAATACTCTGCTGGTGTTTTGAAATCGCAGTCTATTAGTACCAAAGAATATTGTTTAACTAATGATGAAACTACTGCCTCTATATCATTTACCTCTACTCTTTTTCCTGGTATTGAAGTAAAGACTGTTAGATTTTTACTTACATTTATTCCATCTACTATGTTTTGCTCTAAACTTTCTAAGCAATTTATTGTTTTTCTTCTTAATGGTTCTTCATTTTTTGTATAAATATAGTATGAATTCTTGTTTGAGGTTACGTCTAATATTGCTGTATTAATTCCTGATTTTGCAATTAAATCAGCAACATTATTTATCAAAAATGATGTTCCACATTTTGAAGTTCCAACAAATGCAACTACCTTTTTATCTCTTGAAAGTAGTCTTGCTAAGTTTGCATTATTTACAGTTTGATTTGTATTTTCTATTTGTTTTTCTTCTGGAAAGTCTTCTGCTTGTCCACCTAAGTTATATAATGATGAATCTATTTCTTCTTCATTATTTACCTCATCAAATCCTGGTAATATATTTTCCTCTATCTCGTCAAATCCAGGCAAAGTATTTTCTTCAATCTCATCAAATCCTGGTAAAACATTATCTTCTTTTTTAGGTTTACTTTCTACTTGTGCTTCTTCTGGTAGAGGATTCTTTCTAGGTCTTCCTCTCTTTTTTGGTACCTTTGGTACTTCTGGTTCAATAGGAGTTTTTCTAGGTCTACCTCTTCTTCTTGGTTGTACTGGAACTGCTTCTTCTACTGGATCTGTAGTTTCAGTCTCTTTTTTAACCTCTTCTATTTCTGCTTTAACTTCTTCTACTGGAGCTTTATTTTCTAATTCTGGTTCTTCAAATAAATTAGAAAAAGCATCATCTTCTATATCTAACTGTACATTTTGTTTAACTTCTTCTACTGGTTTTATTTCTTCTTTTTTATCTTCTTGTTTTTTTGTTAATTTCTTTACATTATCTTTACTTACTGTTGATGGTATTACAACTGGTTTTGTAGGTTTGTCCTTATCTGAATTTGTCTCGATAAATCCTATTTTTAAATCATTTTTCTTCTCTTCTTTTGCGGCTGCTTTTTTATATGTTCCTTCGCCAAAAGTCATTACTGATTGATATTTAGGAGACTCTGCCTCTAATACAGCCTTTACTCCTATTGGTAAAAATTTGCTTATTACTCTAAGCTGAGCATCATTATATTGAGCTGCAATATTATTGAAACTATCTACATATCTTTCTGTATTTTTTCCAAGTTTTTTATAGTGTGTTAATATATTTTGTATCTCTGTTTCGCTTACGCTATCTTCTGTTTCAGCATGATATGCTACATCATCTGTTTCGATTTTGTAATATGATTTTGCTTCTTTCTTTGTACGAGATTTATTTAATAATTTACACACTTCTGGAATTGTTCTATCTGGTCCTAGTAGTGCATCATATATTCCTATTGAAAATAGTTTAGACAACAAATTATCTGATTTTGAACGTCTATCAGCAGCTATGAATATAATTGGAATATCCGCTCCACTACCACTTATAGCTTCATCACTTATCTTATCTAATTGTTCAAATAAAAACTTGTCTATGATATCAAAATTATTATTTGTATATGGTTCTAAGTCTTCACTTATGACTATTCTGTCATATGTCTGATCCCTTTGTAATTCTTTAACTATCGCATTAAAATAATAAACATTTTTACCAGATATAATCTCTCTATATTCTTTTTG
>CASTFX010000008.1 GCA_949448405.1 uncultured Clostridia bacterium | reverse complement strand
TATCTATTCATAGATACTGTTGATTCATATAAATCTTTCTTTAATGTTAAGTCTGTCTTATCTCTTCTATATATACCTAAGTTTACAAATCTTTGATATGCATCTAATTCTTTACTTTCTGCATTATATGTTTCGATAGGGCTTAAGTCATTAACTCCGCCTTCTCTTGTGTAATATCCTGCATAAGCACTTACTCTTGAATCATAGATGTATTGTAATTTGTTGTATATTTCATTATCTGTTAATGCTCCACCATTTCTGTAATAATTGTTAACAACATTTGTATAAGCTTCTCTTAAACCTGCTTTTTCGTCTCTCATTATTTGAACTCTGCTTAAGTAGTTTCTCATTTCAATTTTTACTTTTTCATATACATCTTCTAATTCATCATACCTGTATGCTACGTTATATCCACTTGCATAAGCTGCTCTTAGATTATTTACAGTTGGTATATCATTACTGTTAAATAATACATCTCTCATTTTGTAGTTTGCTGGATATGAACCAATTTCTTCTAATAATGTATTTACATAGTTTCTTGTACTTAGTATATTTGAAGCTCCATTAAATTCGCTTCCTTTTGAAGATATCTTCCAGTCTTCAGATTGGGTACTATAGTTTTGACTTGGTGCTGCTGTATATGTTTGTCCATTGTATGTGAACTCAACTACATAATTTCCTGAACCCATAGGTACTTGGAATTCATAGTAACCTTGTGAATCTGTAAGTGTTGGGTTAGTTCCACCTGTTAAAGAAGTTACAAGTGTTAAGCTATTTCCTGATTTTTGATATAGTGTTACTTCTATTCCTTCAAACAACTTATCTGAATATTCAGATTCACTTGAAGTTGTATATTTTCCATCTATTAGTGTTCCCTCTGCTTTTGTTGTTGCAGATTCTTCCCAAACTATACCTGATATTATTGTATCTTCTTTTACTATATCATTTAGTACTTTTACAGTTATAACGCTTCCTGCTATATTGCTTACTACTGATACATGTGCTTCATTTGATACTTTTGAATCTTTATATACACCATTTTCTACTGATATTACTGCTTGTACTTCTTCTGGTATTATAACTGCTCCAGTTACTGATTCCTCTGTTATATCAACTGTTATATCTCCTGTATATCTTCCATCTATTCCTAGTGCTTCTAATTCATTTCCTTTAAATATTATCTTTCCGTCTTTTCCAACAGTTTCTCTCTTGCTTATTGTTCTACCTGCTGCACTTACTCTTACATTAAATACTGCGCTTTCAATTACTTGTGCATTTCCATTGCTTAATGACTCTTTGCTAATTATTAAATCTGGAAGTAGTCTTTCATTATCAACAGATATTTTTAATATTCTCTTTCCACCTACTGTTGTTATTGTATAATCTGCAACTGATGAGCCTTTGATTATACTTGCTGATTTAACATTACCATTATCATAATCAACTCTTACATAAACTTTTTCATCTAAGTGTTTATATCCTGATGCTGTTCCAATTTCTTCTAGTAACACATATACTTCTCCAGTATACCAGTCATTTACTCCTATCTCTTTAAGTGCTTCTTTTGGTATTGTAATTACACCATCATCACTTGTATTGTATACTACACTCTTCATATTGTCTGTAATTTGACTTGTTGCAATTGTTACTTTGAAGTTTACATTATATAATGCTTTTCCTGTTTGACTATCTACTTTACTAATATGTATTGGTTGTAATTCATATTTTGTATTTTTAACTGCAATTGTAACTGAAGTTCTATCTTCTGATTCTCCTACATCTATAATTGCTTTAGATAAATCATCTCTGTTTGGATAGTTAACTCTTATTAAATATCCATTTCTGTAAATTAGAGTAACTTCAATTGTTTCTTCTATGTCTATATAGCCATTTGGTCCTCTTAATTCTCTCATTATAACATTAATTTCACCTGAGTATTGTCCTAAATTTACACCCATATCATTTATTTGTTTTGTTAGGTCAATATATCCTTGTCCATCTACAGTTTCTGTAAACATCTTGCTTTTTCCTTTAAAGTTTCCATCTGGTGAAAGTTTTAATATAACATTAAATCTTGCTTCATTTCCTAAGTAATCTTGATGTATTGTATCTCCATCAACTTTTCTTATTCTTAATCTATTACTTATTTTATCTTTAATTGTTATTGTTCCTGTTGGAGCTATACCATTATATCCTCCATTATCTGTATATGAAGTATTATATGGTCTTACTGTTACATCCTGATTAGAACAGCTCATTGAAACTATTTTTCCTTCTCTAAAGTTTACATCTACAACTATTGGTTCTTCTATTAACTGATATCCATTTGGTGCTCTAGTTTCAACTAATGTAATTCTTAGTGTTCCTGTCCATCTATTTATAACATCTATTTTATTTCCTTTTGGGAAATTATCTAAGTCTTCCGCGTATATGATTATTTGTCCTGCATCATTTGTAGTTAATCCAGACATATTCATTGAAGCACCGTTATCTAATCGTGTTATAACTGCATTAAACACTGCTCCTCTTAATCCTGAACCATTTAAATCATTCTTTTGAATTATTATTTGTGGTGCACTCTTAGGTGTATTATATGCATCTAGTATTACTTTAACTCCTTTTGGTGTCTCTACGATTGCATTTTCTCCTGGTCCTTCTTTTTCATTTGATATTTCTGTTATGCTTGGAGGATTTCCTTCCCATTTATATGTAATTCTAAATGATTTTTCATGATCCCATAGTATGTAATTACCATCTGTTTTTAACTCTTTAACTGTTACATCTATAGTACCCTTCCATCTACTTATAACATCTATTCCTAGTTTTTCCCAATACTCTCCTGATGTAAATTCTATTCTTCCATTTTGGGTACTCTTAGTAAATCTTGCATTTTTTACTCTAGTTGAACCATCCCAATATGTTTCTGTTGCTTTTAAATCTATTTGGAAAGTAGCTTCTACATTTCTCTTATTGCTTGTAAGCTCTCCATATTTGTTAACCTCTAATACTACTGTATCATCTGGCTCGTTATAACATTTTATTCTTGTAACATCATATGTTCCATCACTTGGCTCGCCTTTTGTTCCCTCATGTTCCATCTCTACTTCATCGTTAGTCCATACTTTATATGTTCCTTCACTGTTAGTATAGATGTCCATTGAGTTTGTAACGTCTCCTCCACCATTATCACCAGCCATACTTGGATAACCATATTGTATCTTTAAGAATTTTGTATTTTCATTTTTCCATAATAGGTAACCTGGAACTGTTGAAAGTTCTGTCATATCAACTCTTAAATCACCTGTATATACCTTTAGAAGGTGACTTACTTTTAATGGTGTTCCTTTGTTAGCTATATAGAATTCATAAGCTGAGTGTATAAATTCTATTGGATCAATTTCTCCATAAGGTATACTGTCTGTTGAAGTTCCAAAAGTTATTCCTGATTCTCCTGGATGGAATTGATACTCATATAACCATCTTCTTATTGTATCTGTATCTTCGCAATATTTTTCTGCAAATTCTCCTACTGCTGCTACTGCTGCTGCCATAGCTGCTTGGTAATCTGGACATTTATCATGTTTGTGTCTTTGTACATTTACCCAATGTCCACTATGGTCTTCATCTCCTGAGCACCAATAACATCCGCCTTTACAGTGTGCATGACCATTACTACATCCCTCTGTACAATCTGCTACAACTTGAGCCCAATGTTGATATGTTGGACTTCCAGTTACTCTAGCCATAAGAGGTCCATATAGTAATCCATAAACATAACTGCTTAGAGTCCCTTGTGATAAGCTAACACCACATTCATATTTTGGGTCTAATAACTTAGCTGCATTATTCATATATGGGTTGCTTAATTCTCCTACAAGTTCACCATCTGCTTTTAACAAATCTCCAAAGTATATTGTAAAGTTATTTCCTTCTCCTGCTTTACTGTATACATCGTCTATAACAGCATTTAATATAACTCCGTTTAATTTTCCTCCTGTTGAAGCATCATATTTTTCTACTACGATAACTGGTGGGTTATCGTCTTCTGATGGAGGTGGTGGAGGTGGTGGTTCTCCTGGCCCTCCATAAACAACAATTCTCGCTTGAGCTTTTCCACTTGCAGCACCGACAATCATCATTCTTCCATCCATGAATTCTGATGCTTCTCCTGTTGCTACCTGTTTTCCATATTCATATGCTTCTTCTAGTATCTTTTTTGTTCCAGCTGTATAACCACCATTCCAATCGTTGATTATTCCATTATTTGTATAATTTTCAAGAATTTGTCCTAAACTTCCTTGATCTTTTACTTCTGGATATACTTCATTCATTAGAGCTTGTATTAAATCTACTCTATTACCTGGCTTAATTGAATTTGAATTTACATAGTTGGTTACATATGCAACCATACCAGCCTTCTCTACTGTCATTTCTATAGTTTCTATTTCCCCATTTTCATTTGCAAAGTATACCTTACCAGTTCCTCCTGTTATGTCGATTAATCCTGCGCACTTGTATGTTGTTGGTGTTTGACCTGGAGTACTAGGATCAATACACGCTGCATTATCCCAATCTAAGTAGCTTCCTTCGCCAGCTGCTGAAATTGGTTTTCCACAAAGTTCATTTGCTAAATCATTTATATCTTGACCCATGAACCACTCATTATCTTTATAGTCAACCCATGAATTTGCTGCTAAAACATTACTAGATATAGAAAGAATAAATATCATAGCTAATATTAAAACTATACTCATCTTCTTTAATTTATTCATTTAACATTTACCTCCTTTCCTTCTATATTTTAGTTATTATAACTTTTCTCTTTATTAAATATATTCCTCCAGCAAGTACTAGAGTTAACATTCCTACTCCTAGAATTATCAAGGTATATGTAAGTGCTCCTGTCTTAATCGCAATTATTAAGTTTGCTTCACTCATATCATCTTCTTTTTCTAGTTTATTACCTGCTACCGAATCTATATCTTCTAATCCTAGTGTATTATGACTTTCTGCAATTTCTGCTGTATTATTTATTATCTCTGCTGCATCTTCTTTCATTATTTTTGTAAGTACTAATGAAACTTCTTTAGTTTCTCCTGGCTTGATTATAGTATCTGCAAGCTCTGATGTGTATAAGTTTCCATCTTTTCCTACATACCATTCAGGATTTATCTCTGTACTAAATGTCAAACCTTTTGGTACATAATCTACTATGCTTCCTACTGTTCCTTCAACATCTCCTTCGTTTGTTACGCTAATCTTGTATTCAATTGTTAAAGTACTTCCTTTCATATTCTTTGCAGGAATTTCTACTTTTGCAAGTTTGTTATCCTTGAAAGTATATGATCTAGTCTCTCTTGAATTTTGTACTACTACTGTATTTACTTTTTTATCTAGTCTAAAGTCAAATTTCTGAGCAGCTATTAATCCTAAATCTATGTTATCTTTATTTGCTTGTCCAAGTGATATTATATCTGTCGCTGCAACTTTTCTAATAGTTCCATTCATCTTTATTGTTGTTTCAATTGCATCTGAGTTTTCCATTGTATTTACTCCAGCTTTTTGATATGTAGTAACATTATATAAATTTGTATTATAAGCAAATACTACTACATATTCTCCTGAGGCTAATCCTGTGAATGTATAATTTCCATTTGAATCTGTCTTAACTGTAATTACATTTCCTTTACTGTCTTTTACAAATTCAGATTTTTTATTATTCATTAGCATTACTTCTATTCCGGCTATTCCCTTTTCATCTGAATTTCTTCTACCATCTGAATTCACATCATTCCATACTAGACCTTTTATTTCAAATGTTTTATTTTCAGGATTATCTGGGTTGTCTGGGTTGTCTGGTTCTACTGGTATATCTGGTCCATCTGGTAATTCTGGGTCGCTTGGGTTTTCTGGTCTTGGTTTCTCTACTTCTGTTCTTTTTAAGATATATGCTACACTATTTGTGTCTACTTTCTCAAAACGATTTCCTGTTAATGTTGCAATATTTCTTAAATATGTTTCATTTGTTAAATCTTGATTTACTTTTGCTTTTATTTTTACAGTTATTTTTTCGCCTGCTTTTATTTCCAAACCTCTTATTAAAATGAGATCATATTTTTCCTCAGTAGTTACTTCTTTACCCTCTGCATCTATTACTGTATATTCTTGTACTTTTATACCTTTAGGAAGTGCATCCCTGACTGTTAAATTTTTTTCATCTATAGCTCCGTAATTTTCTATTTCAATTGTATATATTATTTCTTGTCCATTCTCTACATATTGATCAAGTATACTTCCAGACATCGTTGCCCTAACCAAAGTTTTTTGTTGATTTACAGTTTTTGTAAGTAAGTTCGAAGTATAAGTTTCCCCATCTATTGTTGACTTAGCCATAATTGTTACATCTTTTGACTTTTCAAATACTGAAAAATCTGCTACATTAGTTAATACATATATTGTAGCTGTTTCTCCTGCTTTTAAATTATTTATTTTAAATTTAACTGTGTTTCCTTCTGTTGTAAATGAATCATAATCGCTATCTGTTCTATAGAAATCATAATCTGAGAATTTCAATAATTCTGGCAAATCAAAGCTTACTTCTACATTAGATAAGTCTGTACCTGTTATATTCTTAGCAGTTAATACAAAGTCCATGGTCAAGCCACTATATACAAGCATTTCTTCATAACGGTTATACTCTAGTCTTAATTTAACTTTTCCTTCTGTTATTGCATTTCTTGTTGTTGTATCATCTGCAACTTTGTTTCCATTTTGCATTATTGATACAGTATTTGTTAAATTCTGTCCTTTTGTATTAGGATTTGCAAGTAAAGAATACTCTACAGTTTGTACACTCTTTGGTTCAACTGTTATCCTTTTTGTTATTGTTTCATCTTCAACTTCCTCATAGCTATGAAGCGGTGTTGTTTCATCTAGTGATGACACTGCTGTAGCTTTTAGTACTCTAAACATTCCATTTTCTTTTGAAATTACTACATCAAAAGTTATTGCTTTTTCAGAGTCATTAAATAGATTTACATTATAATCTACATATTGTCCTTCTCTTACTACTGTATCATTTGTTATTTCATTTCCTGATACACTTCTTTTAACAGTTACTTTCAAAGCATCTCTTGAAAATGCTTCCATTGTTCCTATTGGTTCTTCAACTTCTGGTGTATTTGGATTACTTGGTACTGATTCTGCTTTTGTTGTAATTAATCCTACTGGTTCAGCTTCCTCTACTTGAACAACATTTGATACTTCTGGTGCTGCATGGCTCATTACTTGTGTAGCATAAGGATAAGTACTATTTTCTACCATAGCTACTTCTTTTTCTTCTGTTTCTATTATTTCTTTATAATATACTGCAAAAGTTGAATATGTAGCAACTTCTTCTCCTATATTTGCAGGTATCTCTACATTATATTCGAAAGATATTCTATCTCCATATTTTACTGTATAATTATTAAGTACTATTATATATGATTTAACTTTTGAAAAATCATTAGGATTTTTTGTCCATCCATTTTCTGAATTGTTCAAGTCATTAGTTGCATTTTCTGCTTCTGAATAGTATATTGTGATATCTTTTTTATCTATTCCATATGTTGCAGATATTTCACTTACCATATTTGCTGTGAATTTACTATTTAAGTCTTTTCCTGATACTACTGTTTTGTTTCCTGCAAATGGTGTTCTTCCAAGTATCGTTACGTTTGTTATGTCTTTAGATGTACTATTTACCATATCTAGTTTTACTTTTGCATTTCTTGCTTCTGCATTTGGATTAATTTCTGCAGTTTTTGCTTCATTTAATGCTTTTACTTCTTCATTTCCTGCATTATATCCAGATATTGTATTTCTTGTGATAATCTTATTTCCTGCAGCATATTTTACAGGAATATTATATACTCCCATTCCATTTTCTTCTGTTTCATATGTTGTTGCATTTTCATTTTTTACATATACTTTAATATTATCACTTACATTTGGTGTAAGTTCATTTGCTTTAATATTTGCATATATTACTATTGTTGCTCCATTTGATACTGCTGAAGTATTAAAGTTAGTTTGTTCTCCTGTAATTGGAACTTCTATCAATATCCTTCCTGCTTCATTTCTGCTCATTGTAGTTTTTCCAAGTTTTAATTCTTTATCATATAGAAGTCCTATTTTTCCTTCTGATACATTTTCTACATATGATGGGAATTCTACTACTATTTTTGGATTTTTATATAAACTCTTTGAATAATCTGCAGTATTTAATACTAGCTTCATTTCAACTTTTTCATTTATCTCCACTGTTGATAAATTCTTTCTATTTATACTTGTTTCTAGTACTGTTTTTGGTTCTGCTAAAGTTATATCTTTTGAAGCTTCACCTGTTACTATAGCTTGTCCTTCAAATATAACACTTCCAGAAACTGCTATATTCATTCCTTTGAATATTTGCATTTGTGTTTTATCATATTCTAAAGATTTTACTTTTCTTCCATTTTCTATTTTTAATATACCTTCTGTTTGAGGTTTTGATGTTTCGATTTTTATATATGTAGTTTCTTTTTCATATTTATATTCTAAATTATCTTTATTTAATGTAGCAATTTCATTTCCGTCTTTGTCAAGAATTTTTATGTATCCTTCTTCTCCAAGCATGCTTAAAAAGTTTTCACTTGATATTTTTGTGTATGTGTATGATGGTTCAGCATTATATTTATTTCCATTTTCATCTACATATTTGACATTACTTTCTAAAATAATTCCACTAACTAATTCTTTGTATCCAATATTTGCAGTTAGGTTTTCTGTATATATAGCGCCCTCTGCTTCTTCTACTAACATTTGACCTTTCTCTAGTTTTTCTTCATTAATTTGCATATCAAATGAAACCATTTCTCCTACTTTTTCTTGTAAAGTCATTGGTTTATCAATTTGCGCAGATATAGTTTCTACATTATTATATAATGAAATTTTACTATTTGCTTTAATATTCATATTAGCTATATTTGTTATTGCTGCTTCTTCATATACACATGTTACAATTATTTCATCTTTACTATCTTTTTCCCAAGATATTGTTTTATCTTCTCTTTCTTCGTTTTTAATTAATAATGTAACTTTTCCATTTTCGTATTTGTAATCTTCATCTTTTACAAATACTCTTCCGTCTTTACCATCTGTTGCTTTTGTAGAGATAGTTGATAATACCACTGTTGTTGGAGCTACTCCATTTATTTCAGGGATTTCTATTTCTAACTCTGTTTGCTTAACAGGTAGTATATTATTTTGAATATTTGATTTTAATACTGTTTGAAGTATTAAACCTTTTTTACCATTTACATTAAATTGTACATATTTAGATATCTCTCCATCTAAATCAGCTTCAATATCTTTTGCTGAAATAGCTGCTTTTACTTCTATTGTTTTTGAAATCTTTACTTCTTTTGCTTTAACATTTACAAATGTTCCTTCTAAAGTAACTTTAGCTATTTTTTCAAGATTATTGATATCAAAATTTGAATCAGTATTCATTTGTATTGGTATCTCCAATACTACTGACTCTCCTTTTTCTATTTTGTTTAATACTATAGTATTTTCTTCTGAATTAATACTTTGAATAAATTCAAGAGTTTGTTCTTCATCTTGAATTATTTTAAAGTTTGCATCTTCTAGTTTAACAACTGCATTTGATAAATACCCTTCAGAAACTTTAAGATTTAGGTATAACATATCCTTGTTATTTCCCAAATCTACATTCTTAGTATGCTTTTTTTCTCCTTCTTCTAAGAAATATGCATCGAATTCGATATTTGCTTTGTTTACTGCTGTGTCTTGTGTTTCTAATTCAGTACTTGCTGCATATGCTTCTTGTGTATAAATTCCAAGCAAAATGACATTTGCAAATGTTAGGGTAAAAGCTAACATTGTAGCAAGTACTTTTGAAATGATTTTTCTGTCCATAGAAATTCCTCCTAAATTTAATAATCCTAGTTAATATTATACTCTATATTTCAGTATTTTTCAATATTTTTCGCATATTTTTTTATGTAAATTTTGACAAATTACGACTAAAATATCCATATTATAGCTAAAAACTATAATTTGGGCATAATATTATAGTTATATACTTTATTTTTTTAACATTTTTCTACTTTTTTTTCAAGTCTCATTTTAATACTATACAAGTTACGTTATCTTTATCGCTACGGACACTACCTTTGAATTTTTTTACATATTTTGTTAATTTTTGTTTACTTTTTGATTTCAATTTCATTACATTTTTCTAGATTTCTTAGGGATGACAAGTCTAAAGAGTTTTATTTTAGTAACATTTTTCTTTCTACTTCATACTATATTAGTGTTAAATCGAATATACATATATTAGTTTAAATAATAGAGCAACACTTGCTCGAATGGAGGTTTTAATATGAACAATATTGATATGGGTAAACTAATGGCTATGCTTTCTAAAATGGATAAAGCAGATATACAAAAGGGATTAGAGCAAGCTTCAAAAATGCTTAATGAAAAAGATAAAGAAGCTATTATGAAACAGATAAATAATAATAACAATAATAATCGTTAAAAATAAAATTTTTAGAGGAGGTAAAAGATATGAATAATGATGACATGTCTGAACTTTTTAGTAAATTCAGTAATATGGTAAATGAGGGAAATATTCCTGATGAGATGAAAAATATACTATCTTCTTTTACCTCAAACACTTCAAATACAGATTCGTCTGAAAATAGAGAGGACTCTGAAAATTCCTCTGATGCTTCTCCTAATATTGATTTTGAAACAATATTAAAAATGAAAACTATTATGGAAAAACTAAACAGTAACTCAAAAGACCCTAGGTCTAATTTATTATTATCTTTAAAACCTTATCTTAAGGATAGTAGAAAAGAAAAAATTGATCAATACATAAAATTGTTTGGAATGAGTAAAGTTTTAGAAGTATTTAATAACAATGGTGGTGATGTCAAAAAATAATGGAACCTATTCTTTATAGACCCGCCTTTGGGTATTATCCCCCTAATAGATTTATCCCAAGTCCCTATAGAAATCCAAATTATTATAATAACCCTTATACTAAAAAACCAAATTACAATTGTGAAAATGAAAAAAATAAAAGTAATTCATTAAACAATAAAACTAATGTTAATAAGAAAGAAACTCCAAAGACTGAAAATCAGAAGCCAATTTTCGAAATCTTTGGAATCAAATTATTTTTTGACGATTTACTTTTAATCTCTCTAATATTTTTCTTATATACAGAAGGAGTCCAAGACCAAAGCCTATTTATCGCACTAATACTACTTTTACTTTCTTAGTATTTAATTAATAAATTCTATAATTGATTAAAAAGTAAAAAGAGAAAGAATTTAAAATTTATGTAGCGACGCGTAGCATGGGAGCGACTACAGAAACTATTAAGCATAGAGAAATTGCGTTAGCAATTTTTCTCTTAAAAAGCTTTACAGTTTCTAAGGAGACGACCAACAAGGAGAAAATAAATTTTAAAACTTTCTCTTTTTATATGTTATTCCAATTCTATATTATTATCTTTCACAAAAGCCTTTTTCTTTATAGCAACTTCTTCTAGCAATTCTTCCTCACTCTCTTCTGGTCTCTCAATCTCTTTAATTATATCAGCTATTCTTACTTGAGCAGACTCTATTGAATCAGCAGCAATTATAGCATTTTTATTTCCTTTTGCACCTGCATGAGCTAATCCCCTCAAAGTACCTAGTACTATAACGTGTTCTTCTGCTATTACTTCTGCACCTGCATTTACATCTCCAAGTATTACTAAACTTCCTTCAAACTCTATCCTGTTTCCTGATCTTAATGAACCGCTATGTAGCTTCATTATAGATTCATCTATTTGCCTATTAAAAGATTTCTCTATTGTGTGCAAACCTAATTCCTTCTTTTTAGTGATTTCCTCATTATTATTTTCTTCCATTTTTATTTCTCCTTTTATAAATTTTAATTATCACTCTCTGTATTCGGTAATGCTGTTACATTTCCTTCTACTTGTGTTTCATTCATTCCAAAATACTGTGCAATTATATCTTTTGCAGCATAACATGATAAACTTCCTGAACCACCGATTTTCTATTATTACTGCTATTGCAATCTCTGGGTTATCATATGGTGCAAATCCAACAAACCATGCATTTGCTGCACTAGTAGCACCTTTTTGTGCTGAACCTGT
Organism: uncultured Clostridia bacterium; assembly: GCA_949448405.1. Taxonomy (GTDB): domain Bacteria; phylum Bacillota; class Clostridia; order TANB77; family CAG-508; genus JAAWPK01. Next base: position 6,271 of record CASTFX010000008.1, on the reverse strand, counting down.
CTTTCCTCCAACTTTTATATTGAAGTCTTTAAATATACTATAAGCTGTTCCTCCTACTTCACTTGTAACATCTCGCATTCCCTCAAGTATTGCATCCAAATTTTCCTTTTTAATATTTATATCTTCTTGTTCTTCTAAATTTAGCCCTAGTTTTGAATTAACACTTTGGCGTATTTCTTGTTTTGATACTTCACTTCCATCTGCGTTTATTATAGATTTTATAATTGTAGGATTTATCTGTCTTCCGCCATTTACTAATATACTTAAATACTTAGCCATTTGGATAGGAGTAAAATTATTATCTCCTTGCCCTATAGAAGCATTCAATGTATATCCTACTGTCCAAGTTTCTCCTTTAGATTTTGAAAGTTCTGGGTTTGCAAGAATTCCTGAATTTTCTCCTGTTAGCTCTATTCCCGTTTTCCTTCCTAGTCCAAAAGCTGTTGCATATTTATTTAAGTTTTCTATCCCCATTCTATATCCCATTTCATAAAAGAAATAGTTACAAGAATGTTTGATAGCATCTGTTACGTTTAAGTATCCATGTGTTCTATGTGATTGTCTATATAGCCAGCAAGATGGGTTATGCCCTCTCGGATATGGTCCTGAATCATTTACTTTCTCATTTAACGTTACTGCCTCTGTTTGAAGCGCTGCTAATGCTGTAACCATTTTATAAGTTGAACCTGGTGCATATGTTCCAGCTATAGCTCTATTGAATAAGGCATCATTTTGCTTTAGTTCATCATATTTTGCTTGACTTATTCCACCTACCCAAACACTTGGGTCATAATCTGGATAACTTGCCATTGCGAGAACTTCTCCAGAATGTACATCCATTACTACGATTGCACCTGCATCTGCATCATATTGCTTGCTACTTCCATGCACACCATTTCTTATATCATTAATTGTGTTTTCTAATGCCTGTTCAGTTATTGCTTGTAAGTTGGCATCGATTGTTAGAACAACATCAGAACCTTGTATAGCTTCTTCTGAAACATATTCATTTACTATGCTTCCATCAACAGACATATCTATCTGTTTTATTCCATTTTTTCCTTTTAAATAGTTTTCAAAAATGTATTCTATCCCAGTTTGTCCATATATGTCGCTCATAAGATAGCCTTTGTCTTTATTCTCATCATATTGTTTTGGAGTTATTGAATTTATATATCCAATTATATGTGATGCAAGTTCTTTATTTCCATAGACTCTTTTTGAGCTTTGCCCTACTGTTACTCCTGGATATTTATCACTTTGCTCGTTAAATTCCAATGCACTTTTTCTAGATATATTATTAGATATTGTAAGTGACTTAGTTGCACTATATCCTTCTGAACTTATTCTATACCTTATTACTAATATTTTTCTTGCCTCTAGTGGATCTTCATTTTCTATGTCATATTTTTTCTTTAAATAATTAAAAGCTTCTTCTGGTGTTGTATTTTCATCTAGCTTATAATTTGCTAGCCATTTCTTCTTTCTTTCTTCATTTGAAAAATTATATTCAAATGGATTTACTTTTATTGGTAATGTATCTGTATAACTATCTCCATTTTGCTCTAATGTGTTTACTATTCTCAGAGCTGTTTCGTTTAATATCTTGGAATCTAATTTTGTTTTATATATCTCTAACGAAAATGTCATCTCTGTTGTAGCAAGCTCATTACCATTCCTATCTAATATGTATCCTCTAGATGCATAAAGTACACTTTCTCTAGTTAATCTTGTGTTTGATGTTTCCCTGTAAGATGCTCCATTTATTATTTGAAGATTAAAAAGTTGCATTAATAGTACAATTCCTATTACATATACTAAAGCACTCAAAGTATTATATCTTAAATTAGTATTTGGTTGTTTACTTTTCCTATATTTTTCCAACTTTTCTCCTTCCTATAATTTAAAAATATCTTGTAAGTATCTGTGGATTTTTAAAGATTTCCTCCATCTTGTATCCTAATTTTTGCATTAATGGATAGAGTATTATTGTTATTAATGCATTATATATAATCTCTACTATTAATATTTTAATAAACTCCCATATTTCAATATTCATAGGAATACTCATTGATTTATATACATATATAAATATTTCAAATCCTGCCGTTGCTCCCATTACAAGTAAAATAACTGTAATTTTACTGTCTTTTGATAAATTTTTATCTAAATATCCTCCGGAGAAATCCTATTATACCAAGTATAACTGCTGTCTGACCTATTACATTGTTTCCTATTAGGTCAATTCCCAGTCCAAAAATGGTTCCAAGTATAGCTCCCATCCTTCTTCCTGAATACAAACCTATGAATAATGCTAATATAACAAATAAATTTGGCTTTATTCCTGCTATTGTGAACCAACTAAAAAAGTTCATTTGAAGAAGATAAATCATAATATATGCTATACATAAAATTATTATGGTTAATGTTTTTTTCATTTTTCTTCACTTCCTACTTGTTTGTTATTACCAAAACAGTTTCAAGTTTATTAAAGTCCACTGCTGGTTCTATCAAAGCATATCTATCTAATATATTTGAAGTTTGCATTGTTTCTTTTATTTTACCTATAGTTATTCCTTTTGGATATATTCCTCCCATTCCAGAAGTTTCTATTATATCTCCTTCTGCAACATCTGCCGTTGTCGGTATATATGTAGCTTTTAACATTCCCTTGTCTATGCTTCCTTTACATATTATACTGTCTTCTGTTGTACTAATAGTTGCTGTTACAGAACTTGAGGAATCTATTATTGTTTGGACTTTTGAAGTATTGTCTGTTACAGATATTACATATCCAACTAGCCCTTCATCTGCAATTACTGGCATGTTGACATCTATTCCATCTTTTGAACCTGCATTAATTACAAAAATATTGCTGTAATTACTTATATCTTTACTGATTATATATGCAGGTCTTGTTGCATAATTTGTATATTTTTGTGTAAGTCCTAGATACTCTTTTAATGTTTCGTTCTCTGCTTTAATTATTTCAAGCTCTCTTAATGATTGTTCTAAATCACTATTTTGCTTTTTCAAGTCTTCATTTTCTGATTTTAAATCATCCATATTTGTGAAGAAATTAGTATTTCCCGTAACTTTATTTTTTAGATAAGTATATCCTGTTTGAATGGGCATAACAATTTTGCTAAATGCATTTTCTATATACGATAAATTTTCTAATTTAAGGTTTGACAAAAACACTAGTAGTATTAATATTATTACTGTAATTATTATTCCTATAATTCCTGTCTTTTTCTTATTATACACTTAGCATTACCCTTTCTTATCTATTTTTTCTTGAATTCATTAATACTGTTTTTAATCTTTCTAAATCCTCTAATGTCTTTCCTGTTCCTTTTACAACGCTATCTAATGGATTTTCGGCAACGAATACAGGCATTCCTGTTCTTTCGCTTACTAGTTTATCTAAATTTTCTATTAATGCTCCTCCACCTGCTATTATAATACCTTTTTCCATTATATCTGAAGCTAATTCTGGTGGTGTCTTTTCAAGTGTTATTTTAATTATATCTATAATATCATTTATTGACTCTTGCATTGCAACTTGTACTTCTGTTGAAGTTATATTTAAGTTTCTAGGAAGTCCTGTTGCTAAATCTCTTCCTTTTATTTGCATTGTTTTTTCAGTCATAAGAGGTAGAGCGCATCCTATTTCTTTTTTTATTTCTTCAGCAATAGTCTCTCCAATTGCTGTATTATATGTTTTCTTTATATAGTTAACAATATCTTCATCTAGCTCGTCTCCTGCAATTCTTAATGAATTACTTACTACTATCCCTCCAAGTGAGATAACTGCAACTTCTGTTGTTCCTCCACCAATATCAACTATTATATTTCCACTTGGCTCTGCTACATCAAGTCCACTTCCTATAGCAGCTGCCATAGGCTCTTCAATTAAATATACTTCTTTAGCTCCTGCATGTATTACAGACTCTTCAACAGCTCTTTCTTCAACTTCTGTAATTCCTGATGGAACTCCTACAACTACTCTTGGTTTACCTATCTTATATCTTGTTGCTATTTTCTCCATAAGATTTTTAAGCATAAGTCTAGTTGCTGTAAAATCTGCAATAACTCCGTCTTTTAATGGTCTTACAGCTTTTATTTGTTCTGGTGTTCTACCAAGCATTTCTTTTGCTTCATTTCCTGTTGCCTTTATTGCACCTGTTTTTCTGTCTATTGCAACTACTGAAGGTTCATTCAGTATTATTCCCTTTCCTTTTAAAGTTACAAGTATGTTAGCTGTTCCTAAATCTATGCCAAGATCTTTTGAGCCAAAATTAAAAAGTTTCATTTTTCTTCTTCCTTTCCAAATTTTTAGTTTTACTCTATCTTTTGTCATTTATATATTTCATAATACTTTCGCAGCCTTCTTCTGCAATCACTATATGATCTAATATCTCAAGTCCTAAGATTTTTGCTGCTTCAATTAGTCTTTTTGTTAACTCAAAATCCTCTAGACTTGGTGTGGGGTCTCCGCTGGGATGATTATGTACTACTATAATTTTGGGTGCTCCTATTTTTATAGCTTCGACAAATATATCTTTTGGATCAAGCATTGTAAAATTAGATCCTCCATATGATATATCTATAATTTTCTGTATAAGATTTTTTGTGTTTAAAAGTACTATTTTTGCTACTTCTCTTTTTTCGTATCTTAACTCGTTCATTAATAGATTTGCTACATCTTGTGAACTTTTCATCTTAATTTTTTGTACATTAATCGGATTAGATATCCTTTTTGCTATTTCACATGCTGCTATTATTTGTATTGCTTTTACTTTACCTATTCCCTTGATTTTTGATAATTCTTCTATTGATATATCTTGAAGAAATCTTAAATCATTGCAATTTTTAGTTTTGTTTAGGCTTAATACCTTTTGTGCAAGTGTAATTGCACTATCTTCTTTTGTTCCATTTTTTATTATTATTGACAATAATTCTGAATTTGATAACTTTTTTACCCCATAAATTTCTAATTTTTCATAAGGCCTTTCTGATGATGGAAGCTCTTTCATTTTTAAGGTCATATAACCCCTCCTATAAATAATTTAAGCCCCCATTTTAGTCATTAGGTTTTTCTATACACAAATATTGCTATTGCAACTCCTAATATACTTGCTATATTTATCTTGAATTGCAAAGCAAAAGTTAAAATTATAACTTTTAAATCTAATACTAGTGGTTCTGTTAGCCCAAAGGTTTGTCCATATCCAAGCCACCATAAAAAATCTACATTTGCTGCAACTTCTCCAATTAATCCTCCAAGTACTATTCCTGCTAATAGAAATACAATTAATATCCATGAACTTTTTCCTTTTGTTGCCATATCTTTTGTTCCTCCTAATTCTTTTTTCCGTATATATTATATATGCATATGCAATATTTTTCAAGTATTTAGAGAAAAACCTTTAAAGAATTATATTTTTCCATAATTTTATTATTTCTTTTTTTAACTATTCGTAGTATAATATAAGATAAGAAATGAAAAACAACTTTGCAATTCGCATATAATAAATTTGTGTTGCAGGAAGGAATGATTTTTATTAATGAAAATTGAAAAACTTAATGATAATAAAATACGTATTACTTTGAATATGGATGATTTAAATGAAAGAAATTTGGACCTTCATAGTTTTATGTCTAATTCTCTTGAATCTCAAGATATATTTTTAGACATGCTTAATAAAGCAGATGAAGAAGTTGGATTTAATACTGATGACTGCCGAATTATGATTGAAGCTCTAGCTTTAAACGATGGGCATTTTGTCTTGACAATTACAAAATTTGAGCATAAGACTGATGAAAAGGCACTTACTAGAAAAAAAACTTTACATATTAAGAGAAAAAATCCTACAATAAATTTTGAGAAAACTATCTATTCTTTCGATAGTTTTGATGCTTTTTGTGATTTTTGTAATTTTCTTAAAAATACTCGGTATTGAAACTGAACTTTCTAATTTTGCAAAAACTTCAGAATTATATGAATATAATTCTAATTTCTATTTAATACTTAGCAATATTGATGTAAATTCTAAAAATCTAAATTTTGTGTGCTCTTCTATTACTGAATTTGCACATTTCGTTAACAGTTCTGAACTTTTTGAGAGTAAAATAAAAGAATATGGAAAACTTGTAATTAAAGAGTCTGCTTTATCAACTTGTATTGAATATTTTACATAAATTAATTATCGCAATAATTATCCCCCAGTATAACTGGGGGATTTTCATATCGGCCTATAAGGCCTTG
>CASTFX010000007.1 GCA_949448405.1 uncultured Clostridia bacterium | reverse complement strand
CACCAACGGGAGGACTAGGTATTGGAATAGATAGATTAGTAATGCTTTTAACAGACTCAGCATCAATAAGAGACGTGCTATTATTCCCAACAATGAAACCATTAAATTAAAATAATTATATATTGAAAGGATTATTTAATGAAAGAAGAATTAAGTGATTTTCTAAAGACAGCATATAAATATGGCAAAGTAAAAAATTTGAAAGATGCATTTGATGAATTTCCAGTAGAAGAAGAATGGCACAAAGGAAGAGTTGAGAATGTTCTGAAAGAAGATAACGAAATTTATAATAATCACTATGAAATTGGTGATATAGTATTTGTTAGAGAGTATATTTATTCTAATGGGAAAATTGGGAATAATCATTTCTTTGTGATAATTGACCTAAATAACACTGCTGTTCCTATTGAAAATTTTGGTATGCTTATATCTTCTAAGTTAGATAAGCTTAAATTTAGTGCTAATAAATTATTAGAGAAAGACAAAATGAACAATCTTCATAAGAATAGCGTAGTAAAAACAGATGTAGTATATAAAATTTTAAATGAACAAATAGTCTTTAAAATTGGTAAAGTTGATGATGAAAAGATAGAGGAATATAAGAAAAGCTTTTATGAAGAGTTAGAAAGTAATACTGATTCAATGAAACCATTAAATTAAAATAATAATAAAAATTAAAAATATAGAGTAGGTTTATAGATTACTAGACTTACTCTTTTATTTTGGATACAACAAGGCTTTGGGGAACCAATGATGCAATCTTTGATTGCTTAGTTGGGTCAAGTTCTTATTATCTAGAAAAATATAAAGCATAAAACACACAAAAAGTTTACATAAAAATTGAAAAATAAGCCCAAATATGGTATAATTAAACATATATGTTATTTTGAGGTAAAAATATGGGAGTATATAATATAATATTTACAGAAGAGGAAAAAGCTAAGTATTTAAAAGCACTTCTGCAAGAACTACAAAATGGTGAAGATAGAATAACACATTTAGCAGAAAAGATAGGAGTTTCAACAACAACTATAAAAAAATTCAAACAACAATTAATAGATGAACGGTGCAATTACTGAAAAAAAAATAAAAACAGCTGCAGAAGAAAGAAGAGAAAATGAAAAAAATAATGACCCAGTTACTCTAAAAATTTTAGAAGGATTAGGGTCTGGAAAATATTGTAAAGAAATTGCTGAAGAAATAAATAATACATTAGGAGTAAAAATAAGCCCTTCAAGAGTAAGTCAGAGAAAAAAAGAATTAGTAAATGAGCGGAAGTATAAAACAAGAAGACATAGATAAAGCACTAGAAGAAAGAAAGCAAAGGGAAAAAGAAGAAAAAGCCTCAAAACCAAAAGAAGATTCCCAAGTTACTGAAATTACAGAAAGATTAAAATCAGAAGTCCTAGATTTTTTAGTTTTAGGGCTTAGTGACCAAATAATAAAAAAAGAAGCAGGCATTGATGCAAAGACACTTGCTAAAATAAAGATAATGTTAAAAGAAAAGCGGTGAAATAACAGATGAAAAAATAGCAAAAGCAAGAGAAGAAAGAGACCAAATGATAGAAGATGTTACATATGATTTATTAATGGAAGGATATAATTACAAGGAAATTTCAGATAGAATACCATATACTCAAGAGTTTTACTTTGCTAGAGTAACAAAAAAACTAAAAGATAAAGGAAGAATAACAGATAAAGATATTGAGGAAGCAAAGTTCAACAGATTTCAAAAAAGAAGAATGGAAATTGTTTTACAATGCTTACAAAGAGGATTTAACTACCAAGAAACAGCAGATTTTGATAAAAGTTTAAAATTAACTAAGCAGCAATATAGGGACTGTCAAGATAAATTAATAGGAGCAGGAAAGATAACACCAGAACAAATAAAAGCAGAGAAAAAGTTAACAGATGAACTAAGAGCAGCAGAAAGAGCTGAAGAATATGAAGGACCACATGATAAAGAAATAATAAGGTTAACTAAGGAAAATTTAAGTTCACTCAAAATAGCGAGTGAGCTTGGAGTAGGAAGGTCATATGTAACAGCAAGACAAAGAGCAATAAGGAAAAAGCAGCAAAATCAAAAAAGAGGAATAACAAAAGAACAACTAGAAAATTGCTTAAGACAAGTTCATTTCCCAGAAGAACAAATACAAAGAATATTAGATAAAGATATACAAAGAATTGTACAAGAAAGTAGCATATACAGAATAAATAAAATACTAAGAATACTTATATTATATAGAATAAGTTATAATGCAATAGAAAAGTGTTTAACTGTTTTAGTAGATAGTAGTCTAGAAAATATAGGTAACATTTTGAGAGTATTACTTGATGAATATAAAATAAACAAGCAAACAGTAGAAAATTGTTTAATAGCATTAACTAGAGGAAAAGAAGATGAAATAAGAGAAATATTTAAAATACTAATGGAAGAGCATTTAATTGCAAAAGAAAAAATAGAAGGGTGTCTAACAGTATTATCAAGAGGAAAAGCAGATAATATAAGAGGAATATTTGAAGTGCTAGATGCACATATAATAAGTAAACGAGCAATAGAAGGAGCACTATCAGTTATTGCAAGAGGAAAAGCAGATAATGTAAGAAAAATATTTGAAGCTTTAGATGAACTTAAAATAAAAACAAGTAAAATAGAAAAATGCTTGTCAATATTAGTAGTTGGAGATGCAAAAGAAATAAAGGAAATATTTAAGATACTACTAGATAACGGAATAGATAGAGAAACTATTAGTAATAACCTCTATACAATTGCAACTGGTAAATCAGGAAAGATAGATAGTATATTTGAAAAATTTAAAAGTGCAAAATTGGACGCAAGTATAGTATTAAGAAGAGGTCTTTGAATGTTAGTTAATGGAAATGCTGACGAGGTAGAAAAAATAATACTAATACTTCAAGATAATGGTGTAAGAAAAGAAATAATAGAAGAAGAACTTTCGGCAATTGTAAATGGACTAACTTCTGAAGATGTTGAAGCAATATTTGATGACAAAGAAGAGACTAGGGATAAAGATATACACTACATGAATGTTAGAAGATATATGAAATTAAAAGAATTATATGGTAGAGTATATGGAAAAGGAGAAATTGAAGAGATATGTGCACAAAAACATTTAAGTGTTAGAGAATTTATTTCAGAGGTTGTAACTTATCCAAATGCCAAAAGCTTTTCTGATATATATTACGAAAAAGTTATGTCTGGTGGAGGCTTGTATGTAGGAGGTTCTACAGATATAGATAGGGATTATCAAGAAGAACATGGAGAAGAATTAATTAAGCTATCTAGAAAAGTAGCAAGGAAGCTTGCACAAAATACAGGGTTTAAAGACTATGCAGAGCTTGAAAGTAAATCATTAGAAATAATACTAAATAAATGTGGAAATTTAGTATATAATTTATCTAACAATCCAGAAACATTAAAAGCCGCTATATTTAATAAGACAATGAAATGTATGCGTTCAGAATTACAAAAAATAGATATGCATACATTAAGTCTCACATATGCATATGGAGAAAGTAATACAGATATTAGACAAAGAGATATAGCTATAAGAGATAATGTAAGTGAATATTATGAAGATAGAGAAAGTGATAGTTTAGAACACAAGATTGATTATGAAAAAGCACAATTTAGTAAACAAGAAACACAAGTTATGAAATGTATGATAAAACTTGTAGAAGAAGGAGAATCAGATAATTTAGCTGAAAAAGTTGCAAGGATAATAATAATTGATGAAGAAGAATTACTTTTAATTATGGCAGGAATTAGAGAAAAAATGCTTCAAAGCAGAGTAGTTACTGTAAGAGCAGATGGAAAACATGTATTTACTAAGGCAGATGATGATAGCTTCGCGCTATAGGAGGGGAATACCTATGGAATATTTAAAAGAATATGGAATTACAGAAGAACAAATACAAAAATTAAGAGACAGATATAATGTTTCAATAATAAATTTCATAGAAGAAAATGAAGAAATAGTAAAAGATAATATAAAATACTTATATTTTGAAAACATAAAAAGCATTTATTTACTCATGATAAATAATATAAAGATATTTATAGAAACAAAAATATCATTACAGAGAAAAATAGAAGAGATGAAGAAACAAGGACTAAATGCAAAAGCAATACAACTTAAATTACTAGAGGAAAGATAAAGCTAATTGAAATTTAAAGTAAAATATGATATAGTATAATAATATTTTAAATAAAAACAAAGATAAATGCGGAGGTAAGAATGATTTTAGAAAATAAATTAAATATTACTGATCAAGCAGAACTCGCAAGGGAAGAAGAAAGAATAAGTAAAACACGTGCAAAAGAAATGTTTGAAACAGGATATTTGAGTACATTAGAACCAGGGACATTTGAAACCTTAAAAAAAGTTCATAAGTATTTATTTGAAGATATATATGAATTTGCAGGAAATTTAAGAAAAGTAAATATAGCAAAAGGAAACTTTAGATTTATACCTCTTACATATCTTGAAGAAGCTGTTAAGAATATCGAAAAGATGCCACAATCAACTTATGAAGAAATTATAGAAAAATATGTAGAAATGAATATTGCACATCCCTTTAGAGAAGGAAATGGAAGAAGTACAAGAATTTGGCTAGATTTAATATTAAAAAAAGAGTTAAATGTAGTAGTTGACTGGAGTACAGTTGATAAGACAAATTACTTACTAGCTATGGAACGTAGCCCAATAAAAGATATAGAAATTAAAGAATTGTTAAAACACAGCTTAACGGATAAAATAAATGACAGAGAAGTATATATAAAAGGCATAGATAATAGTTATTTATATGAAGGCTACTTAGCATTTAAGACAGATGAGTTATAGTTTAAAAGCAGAGGTAACACAAAGTGAAAGAACTAATAGAGAAAATTTTAAGATTTGAAGGGATAAAAAAATGCCTTCAAAAAGAAGAAATAAGTCCAATAACAATATTGGGCTTATCTGACATGTCAAAAGCAGTCATTTCAGGAATAATTAAAGAAAATACTAAAAATCAAGTATTAGTTGTAACATATAACGAATTACAAGCGCAAAAGCTACATAAAAATATAAAAAACATATGCCAAGATGCGATATATATCCCAAGAAAAGATATAGTAACATATGAGTATGACGCACAAAATATGGATATCTTTTATTCAAGAATGTCATCACTAATAAAATTGCAAAATAAAGAAGCAAAAATTGTAATTGTAAGCATAGAAACTCTAATGCAACCAATAATATCAGTAAAAAACATGACAAACCATACATTAAAAATAATGGTTGCAAATGAATATAACATAGAAGAAATAAAAGAAAAATTAGTATCTTTAGGCTACGAAAGATATGATTTAGTAGAAGGAAAAGGAACATTCAGTGTAAGGGGAGACATTTTAGATATCGCATTAGATAATAAAAAAGGAATAAGAATAGAATTCTTTGGAGATGAAGTAGACCAAATAAGATATTTTGAAATTTCAAGCCAAAGGTCAACAGAAAACATAAATCAGATAAAGATATATCCATTATCAGAAGAAATAGACAAAAAGCCAACTGGAGAATTGCTAGATTATTTTTCAAAAGAAGCTCTAATTATATTAGACGAGAAGAATAAAATAGAACTAAGAGCAGAAAATATTTTAAAAGACAATGAACTAGCAATCAAAGATCTAGTAGAAAGAAATAAAAATGTACCATACATATTAGAAAATATGTATGATTTAAATCATATATTTGATAATTTAGATGAAGAAAAGATAGTAGAATTAGACTCACAAGATATAACTTCAAAAAAAGAAAACGTTATAACAATTGAGCATGAAGAAATACAAAAAATAGATGAACTATTTTTAAGGGAAACTAAACAGGAAAAAGATAAAAAGGCATATATACCAAGAAAAAGAGTTTCAAAAGACTTCAGAGAAGGAGAGAAAGTTTCTTTCACTGACTTAAAAATTGGAGATTATATAGTTCATAAAACAATAGGAATAGGGCAATATATAGGAGTAAACACAATAAAAACAGAAGGAATCACAAAAGACTATATTAAAATTAAATATAGAGGAGAAGACACTCTATATATCCCAACAAATTCATTAGATAATATAAGAAAATATATAGGCGGAGGAGAGAAAGCTCCAAAGCTTAATAAACTTGGAAGCAAAGAATGGGAAAACACAAAAAATAAAGTAAAATCAAATTTAAGAGAAGTTGCGAGAAATCTAATAGAATTATACGCAACAAGGCAAAAAGTACAAGGATTTGCATTTGAAAAAGATACACCATGGCAAAAAGAATTTGAAGAAGCATTTCCATATGAAGAAACAGAAGATCAGTTAAGATGCATAGAAGAAGTGAAAAAAGATATGGAAAAGTCAAGACCAATGGATAGACTATTATGTGGAGACGTTGGCTATGGTAAAACAGAAGTTGCAATACGAGCAGCTTTTAAGGCATGCATGAGTGGAAAACAAACAGCATATCTTGTTCCAACTACAATACTTGCAAATCAGCAATATGAAACATTTAAAGAAAGAATGGATAAATTTGGGGTTACAGTTGAACTATTAAATAGATTTAGAAGTAAAAAAGAGCAAAATAATATTATAAAAAAACTAAAGCTAGGAGAAATAGACGTAGTAATTGGAACACACAGATTACTTAGTAAAGACGTGGAGTTCAAAGACTTAGGATTATTAATAGTTGATGAAGAGCATAGATTTGGAGTAAAAGATAAGGAAAAAATAAAAGAGATAAAAACAAATGTAGATGTACTTACAATGACAGCAACACCTATACCTAGAACTCTACATATGTCAATTGTTGGAGTAAGAGATATGTCAGTCATATACGAGCCACCACAAGATAGAAAGCCTGTAAGAACCTATGTACTTGAATATGATGAAGAAGTAATAAAAGAAGCAATAACAAGAGAATTAGAAAGAAGCGGACAGGTATTTTATTTATATAATAAAGTAGAAGGAATAGAGAAAAAAGCAGAAAAAATCCAAAGTCTTGTACCAGAAGCAAGAGTTTCATATGCACATGGGCAAATGTCAGGGCAAGAACTTGAAAATATAATGCTAGACTTTATAGAGAAAAAAACAAATGTAATAGTATGTACAACAATATTAGAATCAGGGATAGACATACCAAATGCGAATACAATTATTGTAGAAAATGCAGATAGATTAGGTTTAGCACAGCTTTATCAAATAAGGGGAAGAGTTGGAAGAAGCAATAAGGAAAGCTTTGCATATATAACTTACAGAAGAGACAGGCTATTATCAGAAATCGCAGATAAAAGATTAAAAGCAATAAAGGATTTTACAGAATTTGGATCAGGTTTTAAAATAGCAATGAGAGATTTAGAAATAAGAGGTGCAGGAAGTTTAATCGGAGAAATACAACATGGTCATATGGAACAAGTAGGATATGATATGTACTGCAAATTATTAGACGAAGTTATGAAAGAAATACAAGGACAAAAGGTAGAAGAAGTAAAAGAAAATGATATACAAATAGATATTAATGTTTCAAGCTATATACCAGATGAATATATAGAAAATAGTGATATGAAGATAAATATATATCAAGATATTGCACTTTGTAGAAGTGAAGAAGAAATTTTAGATGTAACAGATGAAATGATAGATAGATTTGGAACAATGCCAAAAGAAGTAGAAGAATTACTTGAAATTGCAAGAATTAAAAATATGTGTATGGAAAAGAAAATAAATAAAATTATGCAAAAAGGAAGTAGCATAGTATTTTATTTTGAAAGTGGTGGCTTTGCTGAAAAGATACTTGCTAGACTTATGGAAGTATATAAAAATAATATAAAGTTTTCTCCATCAGCACTTCCATATATAACATATAAAATAGATTTAGAACAATCTATTATAAAACAAATAAAGGAATTTATATCTAAATTATGAGGCATAATAAACAAGAGAAAATAAATAATGGGAGGACAAAATGCAAGTAATCACAAGCAAAGATAATGAAATAATAAAGAATATTAGAAAACTGAAAGAGAAAAAACATAGAGATATTTCAAATGAATATATAGTAGAAGGAATAAAACTGATAGAAGAAGCAATAGAAGAAAATATAAATATCAAGAAAATAATTGTATGTGAAGAATGTTTAAAAGATAATTGCATAGACTCAAAACTTTTATACAAAATTGCCAAATATGATTGTGTATATGTTTCAGCAAAAGTTTTTGGAGTATTAACAGATGTTGTGAATCCACAAGGTATGCTTGCAGTTATAGAAAAAGAGAGTAGTGAGGACAAGATAGATTATACAGAAGATATGATAGTTGTATTAGATGGGATACAAGATCCAGGAAACTTAGGAACAATATTGAGAACAGTAGATAGCGTTCGGACTAAAACAAATAGTATTATCAAAGACAAGCGTAGACGCATACAACCCAAAGGTTGTACGTTCAACAATGGGAGCAATATTTAGAGTAAAAATAATAGAAGCAGAGAATCTAACTGAGACACTTAAAAATATGAAAAAACATAAATTTAAGATAGCATCAACTTCGCTTTCAGGAGCGGAGAGCATTTATGAAACAGACTTTGCAAAGAAGGTAATAGTAATTGGCAATGAATCAAAAGGGGTATCAAAAGAAATCTTAGAAATATCAGACTCAAAGATAAAAATACCAATGCTTGGAAAAACAGAAAGTTTAAATGCTTCTATTGCAACAGGAGTAATATTATATGAATATGTAAGAAGAAAAATAACTAAAGCTTGATTTTTAAAAAATCGAAGTATATAATTACAATAACTCAAAAAAGAAAGGGAATAAAATATGCAATATGAAGCAATAGAAAAAAATATACGGTTACACTTTTAAAAATAAAGATTTACTAAGAACTGCTTTAACTCATACTTCATATGCAAATGTGCATGGAGTAGAGAGTAATGAAAAGTTAGAATACTTAGGAGACAGTATATTGGAATTTATAACTAGTAAATATTTATATAACAACTATGAAAAATTAAGAGAAGGAGAAATGACTAAAGTCAGAGCAACAGTAGTGTGTGAGCAAAGCCTATTTGAAGTAGCAATGCGGGCTCGGTTTTAGTGAGTTCTTGATAACAGGTAAAAGTGAAAAGTCTACACAAGGAGTAAAGAACAAGGCAATACTTGCAGACAGTGTGGAAGCGGTAATTGCAGCGATATATCTAGACAGTAATTTAGAAAATGCAGAGAAATTTATAATTTCAAATCTAAAAGATTCAATAGAAGTAGAGAGTAAACATGTAGGAGTAAAAGATTATAAGACAGTACTTCAAGAAAAACTGCAAGAACACGGAAATGTAAAGATAGAATATGAAATCATTTCTGAAAAAGGACCTGACCATGATAAATACTTTGTTGCACAGGTGCTTTGTAATGATAAGATATTGGCAAAGGGAAGCGGAAGAAGTAAAAAAAATGCAGAAATGCGGGGCCGCAAAAGCAGCACTAGAAAGTATGAAATAAAGGATGTGGAAATTAGAATGAATAAAAATTATAGAGAAACCTTCATAGGAAGTCTTACAAATAAATCAAAAAGCGAATATGAGGAGTTTTTAAAAGATGCAAACAAAGACATAGTTGATAGAAGATTTAATAAGCTAAAAGTTGCAATAGCACCAAGGCTTATAGATAAAGAGCTACTAAAAATATTCAAAGACTATAATGTGGCAGTAGTAGAAATAGAAGCACAATCAACAAATGATTACATATTAAAAAAATGTGGATATACACATACTTTAGAAGATATAAAAAAGGCAACTAAAATGCTAAAGTGGCGTGGATTTACAGTATCATTCCAAGTAGGAGTTGGGCTTCCAGATAGTACAAAAATAGATGAATTAAATACAGCAAAAGAACTTGCTAAATTAAAACCACATAGAGTAAGAATATATCCTATGGTAGTTGTAAAAAATACTGTTTTAGAAGAAGCCTTTAAAAACGGAAGATATGAGCCATTAACACTAAATCAAGCAATAGAAAGGTGCAAAGACGTAATATATCAGTTTAATAAAAAGAAGATAAAAGAAATCAGTATAGTAAAACAAAATGAATTAAATAAATCAGAAGAAACAGAAATAATTGCAGGGCCATATCATGAAGAATTCGGACAACTTGTAACAGACAGCATATGGTATGATAGTATAGTAGATAAAATAAAACAGTTTAATGTAAAAGTAAGAAAAGTGAAAATAGAAGTAAATCCAAAAGAACTACCAAATATTGTAGGATATGAAGAAGAAAATGCAAACAAATTAAAAGAATTCTATGACGTAGAAATAAAAGCAGAAGCTAATCCAGATATAAAAATTGGCAAATCAAAGATAAGCGTTGTTGAGGTATATAGTAATTAGAATAAAAAATCCTTTTATTGCAGATAATACAAGAAAAAGGATTTTTTGTTATGAAATTTTTAAAAGAAACATTAATTACATTTATAGGTTGTGCCCTTATGGCATTTGGAATTGTTGTATTCTTGCTTCCGAATAGATTATCTTCAGGAGGCTTTAGTGGTATTGCAACTGTAATTTACTATATATTCGGAGCAAAAGTAGGAACTACAACTCTTTTAATGAATATACCGCTTTTTATTTTTGCATATATAAAACTTGGTAAAAAGTTTTTTATTAAAGCTGTAATACGGAACAGTAATGCTATCATCACTTTTAAATTTATTTGAAAGTATGTATGAAAATGTAAATTTAGTTATAGAAGATAAGTTTCTAGCGAGTATATATGGAGGGCTTATCATAGGAATAGGAACCTCAATAATACTAAAAAATAATGCTTCAACAGGAGGAACAGAACTTTTAAGCATCATAATATCAAAGATATTTCCAACAATGAAGATGGGAAATTTGCTTGTAATATTAGATACAATAATAGTTGCTGTAAATATGATAAGTTTAAAGCAGATAGAAATAGGACTTTATTCGGCAATAGCAATATATATAGTTGGAAAGATAATAGAAGTAATAGCTGAAGGAACAAATTTTACAAAAATGATATTTATTGTATCAGACAAATATGAAGAAATGGCAAAGGAAATAAGTAAAGAATTAGAAAGAGGAAGTACAGCAATATATGCAAAAGGAATGTATCAAAATGAAGAAAAGATGATACTTTGGTGTGTCGCTTCGAAAAACGAGATAACAAAAATAAGGCAAATAGCAAGTAGAATAGATAATAAATCATTTATGACAATATTTAATGCAAGAGAGGCTTATGGACTTGGGTTTAAGGAAGAATAAAGACTAGAAGAGGCACGAACATGATAGCGTTTGCACTTAACATAAAAATATGGTATAATATAAATGATGTAAATTTTAAATGTCTATTGTCAAGTTATAGGCAAGACAAAAAGGAGGAGATTTTAGAAAACACTGGCATATTAGAACTACATCCAAGAAGTGAAGTAAGTACAAACCATGAACGAAAAAGGAGCTTAAAGCAATGAAAACAAACACATTTAAGAAAGCCCTTGACCAAGGGGTAATCAAGGGAGGAGACCACTTTTTGGTCAAATATCCAGATGGAATGGAGGCATTGTTTCGGCTGCTCAAGACAGAGAAGGGATACGTGATGTGGGGACCTCCCACAGTAGAGGAAGTCCTTTTCAAAGGCAAAGAAGGCTATGACCACCTTTTTGAATTGGCAGATTCTCAGGCAAGGAAGGAATATGCAAACGATGTGTTCCAAGACATCCACGCATGTAGCCTTCCGGAGAGAGAGTATCAGTTTGAGACATATAATGCATTTCTTGATGCATTATATGAATTCAGAAAAAAGTATGATTTTTCTGATACTTCTATGCAGAGCTATGCTCTCGCTTCGCGCTGCGTCCATTATGACAGCAACAGTAGCGGCAGCTGGTTCGATTTCAGAATGTTCCGTGTGTACGGCGGTGGCGTGGGCGCCGACATTTTGTATGGCTCTACAGGCGGCACTAGCAACTATAGCTATGCGGTGCGCCCCGAAGCTATCCCAAAGTCCACAATGGAATTCATTGAAGAAGACTGCGATGGCAGTGAGGAAAGACCTTGGATTTGCCTCGGAAGTCAAGAACGAGAGGAATTTTCCGAGCAAAGCAAAGGAGGCACAAGCACCAAAGGCGAGGATGCGATGAGCACTGACAAAGAGGAGCTTATGAGCTTTATCCAAGAAGGATACAACTGGCTTAAGAAGCTGGAAGAACGTGTCCAAAATCTAAAATAACCACCACAAATTTGTAAGGACTAATTTACAAAAAACCACAAATGCGCTTAGGGCACAGCCCTTGGCGCATTTGTGGTTTGATATAATCTTTATAGAATAAATATTTTTAAAATAACATATTGACATTTTATAAAACATGCTATAAAATACAAACATAAATTCGTAAAACGGAGGTTTTATAAAATGATAAGTACTTTACATATTAAAAACGTTGGAATTATAGATGATATTTCAATTGATTTTAACGAAGGTCTAAATATATTAACAGGAGAAACAGGGGCAGGAAAAACGCTAATAATAGACTCACTTCAGATAATTTCAGGAGGAAGATTCTCAAAAGAAATGATAAGAAAAGGGCAGGATTTTTCCTATGTAGAAATATCAATGTATTTACCAGAAAACAAACAAAATATAGATGGGAATGTAGTAGTATCAAGAGAAATATACTTAAGTGGTAGAAATACATGTAAAATCAATGGAAGGCTTGTATCAGTCAATGAACTAAAAAGTTTTATGAAAGATGTATTGGATATACATGGACAACATGAAAACCAGTCATTACTTGATATAAATATGCACATAAAGTACTTAGATGGAATGTCAAACAAAGATATATATAATTTTAAAGAAAATTATAGCAAATTGTATCAAAAGTATAATGAGATAAAAAGAGAAATATTGTTAAACTTTGGCGATGATAAGGAAAAGCAAAGAGAGCTAGATTTATTAAAATATCAAAATAATGAAATAGAAGAAGCAAATTTAAAAATTAGTGAAGAAGATGAACTTGAAAATGCAAGAACAAAGATGATGAATTCTGAAAAAATATCAAAAAATTTATGTGAAGCAGAAAGCCAAATAAATGATAAAGCCATAGACTCAATAAGTCTAGCTATAAGAGCGATGGAAAAAATAGAAAATATAGATGCCAAGTATGGAAATACTTTAAACAGTTTAAAAAGTATATATTATGATATACAAGAGTTATCAAGAGACTTAGAAGAATATAATGGGGAAGCATATTTTGACGAGAATGAAAGAAATAAAATAGAAGAAAGGTTAGATATAATTTATACACTAAAAAGAAAATATGGAAATAGCATAGAAGAAATATTAAAATACAATACAGAAATAAATGAAAGAATAGCTAAAATAGAGAATTCAGAAGAATATGTAAATAATCTCAAAAATGAACTAAAACAGATAAAAGAAGAAATGAGAAAAGTATCAAATCAAATGACAGCTATAAGAGAAAAAAATGCAAGAATACTTGAAAATAGAATAAATAAAGAGTTAGCAGATTTAGAAATGCCAAATGCAACTTTTTCAGTGAAACTAGAGCAAGAAGAAAAGTTTGGAATAAACGGACTAGACAAAATAGAGTTCATGATAAGCACAAATATAGGAGAAGACCAAAAGCCACTTGCAAAAATAGCATCAGGAGGAGAAATGTCAAGAATTATGCTTGCAATAAAGAACGTACTAGCAGATGTAGACGAAGTATCTACAATGGTATTTGATGAAATAGATACTGGTATAAGTGGACAGGCAGCAAATAGCGTAGGAGAAAAGCTAAAAGGAATAGCAAAAAAACATCAAGTATTATGTGTAACACATTTAGCTAACATTGCAGCAAAAGGAAACTATAATTACTATATCAGCAAAGAAGCAAAGGAAAATAGAACACAAACAAGCATAAAGAAATTAAACGAAGAAGAAACAATAAAAGAGATTGCAAGAATAGCCAGTGGAAACATTAATGATATCACACTAGAACACGCAAGAAACTTAAGAAAAATAGCATAGTATTATTTACATAGAGTCAAAGGGCAGAGAAAAATTCCTTAGGCTCTATTTTTTTTAGCAAATATATTGCAAAATATGCCAAGTTGTGATATAAGTGTACGTGGAGAAAGTATAAACCAAGAAAGATAGAATATGAAGAATATTAAAGACTATAATATAAAAGAATTAAAACAAGAGTTAGAAAAACTTGGTGAAAAGCCATATAGAGCAGACCAAATTTTCAAATGGTTATATCAAGTAAAGGTAAGAAGTTTTGATGAAATGACAGACCTTTCTTTAGAATTAAGAGAAAAGTTAAGGAAAGAATATAATATCTGCAACTATAATATACTAGAAAAGCAAGTATCAAAAGACGGAACAGTAAAATACTTATTTGATATATTAGATGGAAATGCGATAGAAACTGTATTAATGGAATATAAACATGGAAATACTATATGTGTATCCTCTCAAGTAGGTTGCAAAATGGGATGCAAGTTTTGTGCATCAACTGGAATAGCATTTATTAGAAATCTAACCTCAGGTGAGATAGTAGAGCAACTCCTAGCAGTAGAAAATGATTTGCAAATAAAGATATCTAATATAGTATTTATGGGGATAGGAGAGCCATTTGATAATTTTGACAATGTAATGCGAGCAATAGAAATAATAAATTATCCAAAAGGTTTAGGAATAGGAGCAAGACACATTAGTATCTCAACATGTGGAGTAGTTCCAAAGATATATGAAATTGCAGATAGAGACATGCAATGCACGTTATCAATATCATTACATGCAACAAATAATGAAAAAAGAAGTGCTATGATGCCAATAAATAATTTATATAATATAGAAGAACTTATGGAAGCATGTAAGTATTATATACAAAAAACAAACAAAAGAATTTCATTTGAATATGCCTTAGCAAAGGACAGTAATGATAATGAAGAAGATGCAAAAGAATTAGTAAAACTATTAAAAGGTATGCTTTGCCATGTAAACCTTATACCAATTAACAAAATAGAAAAACGGTAAGTTTTCAAAAAGTACAAATGAGAATATAATTAAATTCAGAGATTATCTAAATAACAAAGGAATAGTTGCAACTATAAGAAGAGAATTAGGCTCAGATATAGATGCAGCATGTGGGCAACTAAGGAGAAAAAGGGGTGAAGGAAGGTAAGAAATGAAAGTTTTAGCAAAATCAGATAAAGGAAGAGTGCGAGAACAAAATGAAGATTACTACTATATATCTGAGGAAAATCAAAATTTAAAAATATATATGCTAGCAGATGGAATGGGACGGATATGAAGGTGGAGAAGTAGCAAGTAGACTTGCAATAGATGCTGCTAAAAGATATATTGAAAATCACTTTGAAAATATAACACATGATAAAGAAAATATTTTAAAAATGATTAGAGACTCTATGGAGTATGCAAATAGAATAGTATACGGAATAGCAAAAGACTCGGAAGATTTAAAAAGTATGGGTACTACTTTAGAGGTATGTTTAATATATAATAATAGAGCATATATTGGACATATTGGAGATAGTAGAATATATAGAATTAGGGATAAGTTTATCAGAAAACTTACAACAGATCACAGCTATGTAGAAACATTAGTAAAAGATGGAACGATAACAAAAGAAGAAGCAAAACACCATCCAAAAAAGAATATGCTTATGAAAGCCTTAGGCTGTTTGGAATTTGCAGAACCAGATGTAATGGTGAAAAATTTCCAAGAAGGAGACATTATAGTTATGACATCAGATGGGCTTACTAATATGGTAGAAGAAGCAAAAATATATGAAACAATAGTAAACAATTTTGAAGATAGCGACAAGTTGTTAATAGACATGGCAAATCAAGCTGGTGGTGTTGACAACATAACAGTTGTTATTATAAAGAACTAGGGGAGTGGTAAATATGAACTTAGAAGGAAGATTATTAGGAAATAGATATGAAATAATAAGGAAAATAGGAAATCGGTGGAATGGCGACGGTTTATAAAGCAAAATGCCATGTATTAAATAGATTTGTAGCTGTAAAGGTTCTAAAAGATGAATTTACAACAGATGAAGAATTTATAAAAAGATTTAATACAGAGGCACAAGCAGTAGCTAGCCTCACTCATCCTAATATAGTATCAGTATATGATGTAGGACATGAAGGAGATTTGTATTATATTGTAATGGAACTGATACAAGGAAAAACTCTAAAAGAGATAATAGTATCTGATGGGGCATTAAGTTGGAAATGGAGTATAAATGTTGCAATACAAATAGCTTCGGCTCTTGAAACAGCACATAAAAATAATATAATCCATAGAGATATAAAGCCTCATAATATAATAATTACAGAAGATGGAATCGCAAAAGTAACAGACTTTGGAATTGCAAAATCTGTATCTAATTCAACAATAACAGCGTTTGGAACAACTTTAGGCTCAGTACATTATTTTTCACCAGAACATGCAAGAGGAGGATATACAGATGCAAAGTCAGACCTATATTCATTAGGTGTTGTACTATATGAAATGTTAACTGGGAAAGTCCCATTTGACGCAGATACACCAGTATCAGTAGCGCTAAAGCATATGCAAGAAGAAGCTGTAGAACCAATAATAATTAATCCAGCAATACCAACAGCTGTAAATGGAATAGTTATTAAAGCTATGAAGAAAGATCCAATTCTTAGATATCAAACAGCAACAGAAATGTTAAAAGATTTAACACTTGCACTTAAAAATCCAGATGGAGACTTTGTAACATCAGAGATACCACAAAATGATTTCCCAACACAAGTTATGCCAACTCTTGAAAGAAAAAGCATGGAAGAAAAAATAAAAGAAAAGGATGAGGAAAAGGGAAAAGGCAATAAGAAAAAAGAAAATTTCTTTACAAAACATAAAGGGGTAACAGTTGCACTAGTACTAATATTACTGTTTGCATTAAGTTTGGGAGGAACAATCTTAGCATTTAACCTAACAAAATCAAAAGATGTCCAAGTGCCAAGCTTAGTTGGAAAAACAATAGAAGAAGTAGAAAACACATTGAAAGATACAAAATTAACTTATGAAATATTAGAAGAGAAATATGATGTGACAATAGATAAAGGACTTGTAATATCACAAGATCCAGAGTACAAGGCAGAATATACAATAAAAGAAAACACAAAGATAGGTCTTGTAGTAAGTTTAGGACAAAAATTAACGATTGTACCAAAAGTTATAGGACTTACAGAAGATGAGGCTAAAACAAAACTAGAAGAAAGTGACTTAGAGGTTGTCGTAGTAGAAGAATTTGACAAAAAAGTTGAAAAAGGCATTATTATAAAACAAGATGTTGAAGCCGACAAAGAAGTAGGAGCTGGTTCAACAGTTACTATAACTGTAAGTAAGGGAATAGAAGAAGCAACAGTACCAAATATAGTAGGTAAATCAAAAGCAGATGCAGTTGCAGAATTAGAAGCTGCAGGACTTACAATAGCAACTACAATTACAACAGAAGATAGAGCAAAAGATGATGGAACAGTATTAAAGCAAAGTATAGATCCTGGAACAACAGTAGAAAAAGGCTCAAGTATCACAATAACAGTTAATCAAATACAACAACTAAAATCAGGAACAGCAAAGATTAATTTAAAATCAGCATTAAATTATACACCACAATATGAAAACAAGCCAGGTTCTTCAACAAATACAATAGATAAAGTTCCAATACCAGCTAAATCAGTAAAAGTAAAAGTTACAGTAGATGGAGAAACTGTATATGAAAAATCACATAAAGAAGATGAAACAAATATATCAGCTCCAATATCAGGATTTGGAACAGTAACTGTTAAAGTATTTGTAGATGACGTATTAGGAAATAGAACTAAGACAGTTAACTTAAATAATCAATCAGAAGTAGTATTTGAATAAAGATAAAGGCACACATATCAGTGTGCCTTTTGGTATTCTAAAATACCAAATTCCATATACCATTTGTAACTAAGCAAATTATGATACCACATACAGTAGGTAAAGCAAAAGAAAGTAGAGTCCATTTCAAACTTTTAGTTTCCTTAAAAATAGTAATTAGTGTAGTACTACAAGGAAAATGTAAAAGAGTAAATATCATAACATTTATACCTGTTATAAAGGTCCAACCATTAGCAATCAAGATTTCTTTTATAGCAAAAGTATCATTTAAATCAACTAGAGAGTTAGACGACATATAGCACATAAGTATTATAGGAAGGACAATTTCATTAGCGGGTATTCCAAGAATAAATGCTGTTAAAATATATCCATCTAATCCAAGCAGTTTTGCGAAAGGGTCTAAGAAAGATGCAATATATGATAAAATGCTCATATCACCAAAAGAAATATTTGCAAATAGCCATATAACTATACCAATAGGTGCAGCAACAGCAACAGCCGCAGCAGCGGGCTCAATACCATACTCTTCTTT